>JAHOYS010000164.1 GCA_019038815.1 Desulfobacterales bacterium
TTGGAGACAGCTGAAATGTCGGAGGGAGGCCACCGCGTAGCGGTTTAGTTCAATAATGTATACATCACATTTTTCGAATCCCCGGATATTTTTTTGAAAAATCCAGTTACTCTTTACAAAAGTTGATTTGTTGAAATATCTTTACAGGCATTGGAAATAATGGTACGGAGTTCTTGATTCAAATTTTAAATACTTCTGGTTGTATATCATTCAATTTTGCATGATATACAGATCTGTACGATTACTTAGTTTCGGTTTCAAAAATCAAAAAGGAGAAAACAATGAATACAGAATTTCATTATTGGTTTACCGGATTAATTGCGAAAAAGGCTGGATTTAGTGATAAGGAGGCATCAACTATTGCCTACGCCTCTGAATATGTAGATGAAAATGATGTTTCTTTTCGGATAAAAAATCAGGCTGGAGGCGAATATTCAAATCATATAAGTCAAACAATGAATATTTTGAAACCCAAAAACAAGTTATTGCGAATTTACCCGGTTTTTCATTTCATTCCAGGGGATCCGAATTATAGAAGGGCCAGAAGAAAAGACGGCAAAATGCATCTTTTGAATACAACCCCCAATAGTGAAAATGCCAATGAAATAATTGGGGAAGCTTTCAAGTCCCACAAGGATACACGAGTGTATAGAATTGGAATTGCATCGCATAGCTATGTTGATACATGGGCACATCAAAATTTTGTCGGTTGGTATGACGATTTCAATAACATTGGCTTAGATCTTAAACCGGACATCGGTCATGCCGATGGAGAGCATCATCCTGACTGGATCAGTCATAGGTGGATTGATAATAGGTTAGTAGACTCTGAAGTGAACAACAGGTCTCGTTTTCTTTCTGCATCAAAGGCCCTTTTTGAAAAGTACTGCGAATATATAAAAAATGAAAAACAACAAGATAACTCGTCCGAATGGGAGAAGCTTGAACCCGTATTAGCGGATCTTATGGGCTCGACCTATACAGGAAATCGATGTAAATACAAGAACCAACGATTGGAAAAATATAAAAAAATTTCGGGAGAGTACCTCCCGGAATTTGACGAGCGAGAATGGTTTGATGAAGCTATCAAAACAAAAGTTCGTGGAATGAAGGATTCTCATGGAGAATTTAAAGAAAAATTTACTATATTCGAAGATGAATATTATTGGCATGATGAAGATAACAAAGAGAAAACCGATTGGTATAGATTTCAAGAGGCAGTTAAAGAGAATCAGCGGAGTGCCATCAAATTACTGAGTCCTACTTTTAAGAAAATGGGTGTCGATTTGTCAACATCATAAAGATCTTAGGAAATGTTTATGAAATCAACGACCACCTCTTAAAAGATTTGGTACTAGTGGATGGCAGCGGGTTCAACTCCCGCTTCAAGAAAAAAGGCATACCCTGTTCTCTATTCTGAATAATAAAAAAATCTGGAGATAAATTTAAGGCATTTTCTAAGAGGCAAGGTAAATCAATTGCGCACTACTGCGCACGAACGCCCACTACAATCTGAAACATAACTTATTGATTTTATAGGAATAATTGGCGGAAGTGCATGGGAATCGAACCCACCCGGGACGGTTCTAGCGCCCCACATCGGATTTGAAGTCCGAGGGCCCCACCAGTGAGCCGCGCACTTCCGCATCAAAACAAGGAAAACAGTATACCTGAAGAGCCTTATTTGTCAACTTGTTTTACAGTTTTCCATTTTAAGTTGCAAAAAGAATTTGTGATGTTTTTCAACTGATTTTTATTTAAAAGTTTGATGTCCCTGGATTACATTTTTGGAAAATTAAAAAAATATGGTGCTATTTTTTGAACCTTATGGCCGCATCTTTGGGAAGTGCAAGACCGACACTCACTTCCAGTGCTTTTAAAATACCGGATATTACAGGACATGACACATGGGGAATTGTTTTCAGCGAAACATCAAGCACCTGGGAATTAAGTACCCCTGTTTTTTTGTCTTTAAATAGTTCAGTCATCATATTCAGTTCTTTTCCACCCAGAACAGCATCGACTTTTTTCCAATTGGGACATTCACTCTTTAACCGGAAAGAGGCCTTATAACCGCTCTTGTCTTCAGCATGGACCATGGTGGTGAATCCACAAATACCACTATCTATTTCAACAATAACCATTTTACCTGTGAGACTCCTTTTTAAATAATTTCTTTAATTTTCTTTATGTATTTTGGTGTCGTACCGCAGCAGCCGCCAACAATTTCCACACCAAGTCCTTTAATTTTTTTGATATTGTTTGCAAAAAAGGTTTCGTTCTCTGGATAAAAGACGGCATTGTCTTTTGCTGTCTTTGGCATACCGGCATTGGGCATAATTATTACAGGAACATCAACACTCCTTTTAATTTCACCTGCCAGGTCAATCATTGTATCGCTCCCCATTGAGCAATTGGCTCCAACAGCAGAAGCACCGGCATCAACCAGTGATTTCATACTGTCTTCTGGATTATTTCCAAAAATAGTAAAAAAGCCTTTTTCCATTTTTTGAAAGGTAAGGGAACAAAAAACCGGCTTTTCAGACACTGATCGAACCGCTTTGATGGCTGCCAATGCAATATTAATATCAAAAATGGTTTCAATCAGAAAAACATCAACCCCTTCATCTTCAATAAAACCTGCCTGCTGGGCAAAACAGTCCACTGCTTCATTAAATGAAACAGGACCCATGGGCTGAAGCATATCACCAAGTGAACCTAATTCACCTGCAACGTACTGATTCTCCCCGCAGACTTTTCTTGCAATCTGTACCCCGGTTCGATTCACTTCTTCCACGCTTTGGGTGACACCCATTTTTTTTAGTTTTATTGCGGATGCACCATATGTATTAGCACTTGCCACATCTGATCCGGCATCATAATAGGCCCGGTGTATCTCCATGATGATGTCAGGATGTTTCAAGTTCCATAGTTCAGATGCTTCTCCACCTGTAATACCTTTGCTGATAAGAATTGAGCCCATGGCACCATCAAAAATAAGACCATTTTTCCGAATTTTTTCAAGAATATTCATGCCTGACCTCTCCTCTCTCTCCTCAATATTTTTTATGCATACACTATGTTTAAAGTCTGATGGCTCCACCGGTGAGCTGCACACTTCCGTAATTAATTATAGAATTAATAATAAAAAAATAGTATATATTATTCCTTTGATTTATCAAGTTGCTTATATAACCCGCTATTAAATGAAGGAATAATAAATGATAAATTCCCAGAGACTGGCTCAAAGATTCCAGGCCCTTGTTGAAATTGATTCTCTTTCCCGGCAGGAACGGGATGTTGCATTGGAACTTGAAAAAATATTAACTGCAATGGGTGCAAAGGTTTGTTATGACACTGCCGGGGAACAGGTGGGCGGCAATTGCTCAAACCTTGTGGCAAAATTTAAGGGAAGTGTTGATGCAGACCCGATATTTTTATGCGGTCACATGGACACGGTGGGACCGGGAAAGGGTATAAAAGTCCGGTTTAAGGACGGTATTTTTAGAAGTGACGGAACTACCATTTTAGGTGCGGATGACAAATCAGCCCTTGCTATCATTCTTGAAGTTATGGATGTAATTTTTGAAAATAAAATAGATTACCCGCCGGTTGAGATTATTTTTACGATTTGTGAAGAAATCGGTCTTTTAGGAGCAAAGCATTTTGATTATTCCTTAATGGATTCAAAGTTTGGTTATATTCTTGATTCAACCGATACACACGGGATTGTTACAAAAGCCCCTTCTGCAAACAAAATCACTATTAAAATATATGGCAAGGCTGCCCATGCAGGCGCAGTGCCGGAAAATGGGGTTAATGCCATTTGGATCGCATCTAAAGCTATTGCCGGACTCAAGTTGGGCCGCATTGATGAAGAGACCACCTGTAATCTTGGAACAATAAAAGGTGGAGTCGCCACCAATATTGTCCCTGACTTTGTTGAAATCTGCGGAGAAGCAAGAAGTCATGATGTGGAAAAATTAAAAAGAGTTACAGACAGTATTGTAAATGCGTTTCAGGATACAGCAGAAAAGTTTAAAGACGATTCAGATCTTCCCAGGATAGAAGCCATAGTTGAGAATGATTTTCCCAATACCAATATTTTAGAAGATCACAAGGCCATTCAACTTGCCAGGAAAGCTGCAGACAATCTTGGCATTGTTTTGGAAAGCAAGACCATTGGCGGAGGTGCAGATGCAAATATATTTTTTGGCAAAGGCATTGTTGCCGGAGTCCTCGGGACCGGCATGACCGATGTTCACACCGTAAATGAATCTATAGACATCAAGGATATGGAGGCTTCAGCAGAACTGGTACTTGAGATTTTAAAGGTTCATGCAGCAGGAGAAATATCATAGATGATCGCTTATGTTGATATGTTTTCCGGTATCAGCGGGGATATGACCTTAGGAGCCTTGATTGATCTTGGGGTGCCTGTTGACTGGTTAAAAGAAGAATTGTCCCGTGTTTTAAAAGGATTCCGACTAAAGACAAGCATCGTATATAAGCATCATTTAAAGGCAACAGACTTAATTGTGGATGTTAATGATGAAGAAGAATCATCAAGGAACTACAAAGATATTAAGGCCTTGATTAAAAACAGTTCCCTGCCTGAAAAGGTGAAGGAGAACAGTCTTTTAGCCTTTAAAAAAATAGCCCGGGCCGAGTCGAAAATTCATGGCACAGATATGGAAACAGTTCATTTTCATGAAATCGGCGGCATAGATTCCATTGTTGATATTATTGGATCTTTTCTGGCTGTGGAGTATCTTGGCATTAAAAAGGTATATGCATCCCCTGTTCCTTTAGGATCAGGATTTGTGATGTGTTCCCATGGGAAAATACCGGTTCCTGTCCCGGCAACCGTGGCTATTTTAAAAGGTATACCTGTCAACTCCTCGGATGCAAAGACAGAGATTGTTACACCGACAGGGGCAGCTATTATTACCACTCTTGCTTCCTCTTTCGGGGACTTGCCGGAAATGATCATACAAAAGGTCGGCTATGGTTCAGGGAAAAGAGATACCGGTTCAAGCCTTCCCAATCTGCTGCGCATTATTCTGGGAGAAAAAAGGGCAGATCAAAAAGGAAAGGTAACAGCTGTTCAAAAACAAGTCATTCATATTGTCAAAACAAACGTGGATGACATGAATCCGGAAATTTTAGGATTTTTAATGGAAACCCTGTTTGAAAACAAGGCTCTTGATGTCTGTTACGTTCCGGTTCAGATGAAGAAAAACAGACCCGGGACCCAGATCGAGGTAATCTGCCGCAAAGAGGATCTGGATAATATTGTGCATATAATACTTACCCAGACCACATCCATCGGAGTGAGATATCATGAATGTGAACGATCCTTTCTTTTAAGGGAAAAGGCTTTTGTTAAAACCTTGTATGGCAAATTGCAGGTAAAAAAAATAACCAATCCTGATGATAGTATCCGGTTTGTTCCAGAGTATGATGTTGCAAAAAAGATCGCAATAGAAAAAAAGATTTCGTTAAAAGAAGTTTACAGCCAGATTTTATCTGATGCCAATCCACTTGGTCAACCTCTTGACAGGGACTGATACAGAATATAGAACTGCAAAATGACCTTAAACTCAAAACTCATAATATTTTTTGCCACAGGATGCTATTCAGGTAAAATTCCTTTTGCACCCGGTACGTTTGGAACCATTGCAGCTATTCCTTTTGCACTTGTTTTTTTAATCATTCCTTCATCTTTTTATGGGATTTATATTGCAGGCTTAATTCTTGCCGCCATTTATTTTTCAGATCAGGCTGAAAAGATATTGGGCAAGAAAGATCCAGGCTGTATTGTTATTGACGAGATTGCAGGATTTGTGGTGACCATGTCGTGGGTTCCCGTTAATATTTATACGCTTATGGCCGGTTTTTTCATATTCCGGTTTTTTGATATTGTAAAATTTGGACCCGTGAAATATTTTGAAAATAATTTTTCAGGGGGCGCAGGAGTTGTTTTGGATGATATTATGGCAGGTGTTTTATCTGCACTGGTGTTAAAAATTCTATATTTATCAGGTATATTTTAGGAGAAAAGGGATGGATAAAAATTTGGAAAAAGAAAAAGCTGTAAAAACGGCAATGAGCCAGATCGAACGTCAATTTGGCAAAGGATCTATCATGAAGCTTGGCGGCAGGGCAATTGAAGCTGTTCCTGTCATTCGAACAGGCTCCCTTGCCCTGGATAAAGCCCTTGGGGTCGGCGGATATCCACGGGGCAGGGTGATTGAGATATATGGCCCGGAATCTTCGGGTAAGACAACCCTGGCGCTTCATGCAGTTGCCCAGGCGCAAAAGAGCGGCGGTATTGCAGCCTTTATTGATGCCGAGCATGCCCTGGATGTGGCTTATGCCAAACGCCTGGGAGTGGATTGTGACGAACTTTTAGTGTCCCAGCCCGATACAGGGGAGCAGGCTCTTGAAATTGCAGATATGCTGGTCAGAAGCGGCGGTGTCGATATCATGGTTGTAGACTCTGTGGCAGCCCTTGTGCCAAGAGCTGAAATTGAAGGAGACATGGGGGATTCCCACATGGGGCTCCAGGCACGACTTATGTCCCAGGCTTTAAGAAAGCTTGCCGGCACCATTGGCAAGACCAATACCACTCTCATCTTTATCAATCAGATCCGGATGAAAATCGGTGTGGTCTATGGCAATCCTGAAACCACTACAGGCGGCAATGCCTTGAAATTTTATTCATCCATGCGCCTTGAAATCAGAAGAGCCTCTCCGATAAAAGAAGGCCAGGAAATCATCGGGAACCGGACCAGGGTAAAGGTTGTGAAAAACAAACTGGCCCCTCCGTTTAAAAATGTGGAATTTGATCTCATGTACGGAGAAGGCATTTCAAGAACCGGGGATCTGCTTGACATGGGCGCTGAACTTGAAATTGTTGACAAGAGCGGATCATGGTATTCATTTGAAGGTGAAAGAATCGGTCAGGGAAGAGAAAATGTAAAACTCTTTTTAATTGACAATCCGGATATATTTGAAAAAATTGAAATCCAGGTCCGTGAAAAACTTGGAATTGCAGCGCCTGGCAGCAATGATAAGAACAGTGAACCCAAAGCATAATCTATATTAGTGAATTAGGAGTTGTGACATGACAGGCAATGAGGCCAGAAAGATTTTTATCGAGTATTTTAAAAAACACAATCATCACCAGGTAAGATCTTCTTCCCTGGTGCCTCAGGATGACCCGACGCTTTTGTTTGTGAATTCCGGAATGGTCCAGTTTAAACGTGTATTCACAGGAGATGAAAAAAGGGATTATTTAACTGCGGTAACCTCGCAAAAATGTGTCAGGGCCGGTGGAAAACATAATGATCTTGAAAATGTCGGGTATACGGCAAGGCATCATACTTTTTTTGAAATGCTGGGTAATTTTTCATTTGGTAATTATTTCAAGGAAGAAGCCATTGATTTTGCCTGGGACCTTCTGACCAACGGCTACGGGTTTGACAAGGATAAACTCTGGGTGTCTGTTTATCTTGATGACGATGAGGCCTTTGACCTTTGGCAGAAAGTAGCGGGTGTTCCTCCGGAAAGAATTGTGCGGCTTGGAGAAGAGGATAACTTCTGGTCCATGGGAGACACAGGGCCCTGCGGTCCATGCAGTGAAATCCATATTGACCGCGGTGTGGAATTCGGCTGTGACAATGAAAATTGTGCTGTGGGATGTGACTGTGACCGGTGGCTGGAATTATGGAATCTTGTGTTCATGCAGTTTGAAAAAGATGAACAGGGCAATATGACACCATTGCCAAAACCAAGCATTGATACGGGCCTGGGACTTGAACGGGTGATTTCTGTTCTTCAGGATGTTCCCACCAATTTTGATACCGATCTTTTTGTACCGATCATGGAAAGAGTAGGAGAGCTTGCCGGTAAAAAACGCCATGAGTCTGACCTGGTTGAAGTGGCAATGAAAGTCATTGCCGATCATTCAAGGGCATCTGCCTTTTTGATTTGTGACGGGGTGCTGCCGTCCAATGAAGGACGCGGGTATGTATTGCGCCGCATCATGCGGCGGGCCATCAGGTATGGAAGAAGTATCGGACTTGTCAAACCTTTCATGCATAATACGGTTCAGACGGTTTTTACGATTATGGATGAGGCCTACCCCGAGCTCAAAGACTCTTCTGCATTTATTTTGAATGTAGTGAAGAATGAAGAGGAAAAGTTTCTTGAAACCCTTGATACCGGAATGAAACTTTTAGAAGCCACGATTGATGATATAGCCTCACAAAACGGGTCCATGATCCCCGGGGATGTGATTTTCAAGCTCTATGATACCTTTGGGTTCCCAGTGGACATCATTGCCGATCATGTCAAAGAGATGGATATTGATCTTGATATAGACGGGTTTGAAAGGAATATGGCAGAACAAAAGAAAAGATCCAGGTCCACTAAAAATTTTGCAGGCGTAGGTGTTGCCTACAAAACCCTGACATCAAAAGGGATAAAAACTTTTTTTGAAGGCTATGACAGTATTGAAGGAAGTTCTGATGTGCTTATCATTGTCCAGAATGATAAGGAAATTGAAACGGCTAAACAGGGCGATACCATAGAAATTGTAACGGCTTCAACCGTATTTTATGCAGAATCCGGTGGACAGGCTGGGGATGCAGGAACCCTTGAAAATGAAACTTGTGTCATCAACATCACTGATACAATGAAAGATCCAACCGGGATTGTTATCCATAAAGGTGTGGTCAAAAAAGGTGAGGCTAAAAAAGGGGATTCATTTACACTCAAGTTGGATGCCGGGAAAAGACAAAATACTGCTGTGAACCATACGGCCACCCATATCCTTCACTCAGCCTTGAGAAAAGTCCTGGGGGATCATATTAAGCAAGCCGGTTCCCTTGTGACAGACATAAGATTAAGATTTGATTTTACTCACTTTTCATCTATTTCCACCCAGGATATTCAGGCCATAGAGAACGAAGTCAATTTAAAGATTCGTGAAAATCATCCAGTTGAAACACAAGAGATGACCATGGATGAGGCGGTTAAGAAAGGTGCCACTGCACTTTTTGAAGAAAAATATGGGGATGTGGTAAGGGTTGTATCCCAGGGGTCTTTCTCCCGGGAGCTTTGCGGGGGAACCCATACAAAACTATCCGGTGATATCGGGCTGTTTAAAATTTTGTCGGAAGGCGGGATTGCATCCGGGGTTCGAAGAATCGAAGCTGTAACCGGCCAGACAGCTCTTGACACCGTTCACAAGGATCAGTCTCTGATTGACTCTGCAGCAGATAGGTTAAAAGGGGCAAAAGAGGATGTGGTATCAAAGATTGATGTGGTGTTAAAAGACAAGAAAAATCTTGAAAAAAAACTTGAAGCCTTAAAAGCAAAACTGGCGTCAAAATCTGTTGAAAACATTGATGATGCCGTAAAACAAATCAACGGTGTCAAAGTGATTTCAAAGCGGGTGGAGATTGAAAACCCCTCCCAGTTAAGAGATCTGGCTGATAAATTCAAGACAAAAATAGGATCCGGAGTCATCCTTCTTGGCGCCCGGTCCGGCGGGAAAGCCTTATTGATTTCTATTGTGACTAAGGATTTGACAAAAGACTATAAAGCAGGTGATATTGTAAAGGCAGCGGCTAAAATAGTTGGCGGCGGCGGTGGCGGCCGTCCTGATATGGCCCAGGCCGGTGGCACAAAACCTGAAAATCTTGACAAGGCACTTGAATCAGTATTTGAAACAATGTCATGACCGCATATTTCATAAGACGATTGCTTTTAGTGATACCGACATTTATCGGTATCACTATTATGGTTTTTACCATCACTCGTTTTGTTCCCGGAGGCCCCATTGAAAGGATCATTGCCGATACAAGGGCCATGCAGACAGGCCACGGCGGATCAGGCTCATCTTCCATGTCAGGCCCGGGCAGCGAGCAACCCCTTTCCCAGGAACAAATTCAAAAATTAAAAGAATACTACGGATTTGATAAGCCTGTATTAACCAGCTATTTTATCTGGCTTGGCAAAGTGCTGAGAGGAAATCTTGGTCAATCCACACGATATTATGATCCGGTCTGGGATATGATAAGAGAACGAATTCCCATTTCTCTTTATTTTGGTATCTTAAGTCTGATCATGATTTACGGGGTCTGTATTCCCCTTGGTGTTGCAAAGGCTATCCGGCATAGAACCGGATTTGATAATATCACATCAGCTATTATTTTTACAGGTTATGCTATTCCCGGATGGGTGGCAGGCGTATTCATGCTGGTTTTATTTGCATCGAATTTCGATGTGTTTCCTTTGGGAGGGCTTGTATCAGAATTGTTTGAAGAGATGACTTTGTTTGAAAAAATCATGGACATTGCCTGGCATACGGTTTTACCCCTGCTTTCCTATGTCATAGGTTCTTTTACCGTGATGACGCTTTTGATGAAAAACACCTTGATGGATAATCTGTCTTCCGATTATGTCAGAACTGCCATTGCCAAAGGGCTGCCCTTTAAAAAAGCTGTACTGAATCATGCTATGCAAAACAGCCTGATCCCTTTAGCCACCAGCTTTGGGAATAATATCTCCATCCTTTTAATGGGATCATTTTTGATTGAAAAAGTATTCAATATCAACGGTATGGGCCTTTTAGGATATGAATCCATCCTTGACCGGGACTATCCGGTGGTGATGGGTATCCTTGTTATCTCCTCTCTCTTGTTCATGATTGGCAATATCCTGTCCGATTTATGTGTTGCACTTGTCGATCCCAGGGTGAGGTTTAAATGATATCCTTAAATCCTGTCACAATAAAAAAAATCAGACGATTTCGATCTATTAAAAGAGGATTCTGGTCTTTTATTATTTTGCTTGCCATGATCTTTGTTTCATTTTTTGCCGAGATTTTTATCAATTCAAGGGCAGTGATGGTATATTATAATGGAAATTTTTATTTTCCAACCTATACAAACATGATCCCGGGCTCTGTGTTTAATCTTGGCTATGAGTATGAAACCAATTACAGGGACCTTAAAAAGAAGTTTGAGACATCATCCAATTTTGTCATTCTGCCTCCGGTTCCCTATAACCCTTATGAGAATGATTTAAAACTCAATTCGTATCCGCCGTTTCCCCCCTCATTTAAAGAAAAGCACTTTTTGGGAACCGACAATGTCGGCAGAGATATTCTTGCGCGCCTTGTCTACGGGTTCAGGACCGCCATTGTTTTTTCTTTTGTCCTTTTGATCATGAATTATAGCATTGGCATTACCATTGGCTGTTCCATGGGATATTTTGGAGGAAAATTTGATTTGATCTTCCAGCGGATTATTGAAATCTGGAATAATGTTCCATTTTTGTATGTGATCATTATCATCGCCTCCATTGTGATTCCCAATTTCATGATTTTGCTTTTAATCATGGCGTTTTTCGGGTGGATCGGCATTACCTGGGTTATGCGAACCATGACTTATAAAGAAAAAGAAAGGGAATATATCCTGGCGGTGCGGTCTCTTGGAGCATCCCATGCAAGAATCATATTCAAACACATTATTCCCAACACCATTTCCGTGATTGTGACCTATGCTCCCTTTGCCATTTCAGGGGGAATAGTTGCTTTAACATCCCTTGATTATCTAGGGTTCGGGTTGCCGGCTCCCACACCTTCCTGGGGAGAATTGCTGTCCCAGGGCTGGCAGAATATGGAGGCCTGGTGGATTGTTTCTTCTGTTGTAGCAGCCCTTGTAACAACCCTTATGACCGTCACCTTTATCGGTGAGGGCATAAGAGAAGCCTTTGACCCGAAACTGCACACTGTTTATGAATAAAAATAAATTAATAAATTTTCCGTCTGGAAAAGCCTTTTCCAAGCACATTAAAGGTGTTTTCAGTAATTAAGAATGCATCCGGATCAATGGTAAATGCGATTTCCTCGATTCTTTTGATCTGGAACGTATTGACAACCGTCAGGATGACCTCTTTTTCCCTGCCACTGTAGGCACCTTCGCCTTTTAGAAAGGTTGAACCCCGTTTAAGTTTTTTCATAATTTCATCTGTAATCTTTCTGGGATTATTTGAAATAATAAAAATCATTTTTCTCTGGTTAAACAAGGTTATGAAATATTCAATTACCTGGGAGGTGATATAACTCATGGCCATTGAATATAAAATTAAATCCGTATCAAGAGTTCCAAAAGAAAAAAGGAATAAGACAAAATTAAAACCAAAGTTATATGTCCCGATGCGAATGCCTAATTTCTGGTTTAAAATGATCGAGATAATGTCATTGCCGCCTGCAGATCCCAGGGAACGAAAGATAATTCCGGCACCGGCACCTATAATGGTTCCGCCGGCAAGACTTGCTAACACCAGGTCCTTGACAGGGATTTCAAACCAGATGAAATCCATAACCAAAGTTAAAACAATGGCACCGTAAAGGCTGTAGAACAAAAAGCGTCTGCTGATAAAGAGCCACCCGAGAATAAACACAGGAATATTTAAAATAAAATACCAGATACCCGGTGTAAAAGACTTTGTATAGTAAAAAAGCAGGATTCCTGCACCGGAAAATCCGCCTGTAATCATGCCATGAGGAATGACAATGGCTTTGAGCCCGATGCCGACAATAAGACTTCCCATGGTGATCAAAAAAAGATTCCAGGGGATCGAATAGGTTATAGCTTGAAATTTCATAGGTTCACCTTTGTTTTTTGAAAAGGGTGCTGATAATATATAATTGATATTAAAGCAATCTTTTTTTTAAAGCGAATAAAAATAATAAAATTTAAATTTTGACAGACATTAGATAAAACGATAAACTCTTTTTTTATCCCAGCATTATCAGGATCGCATTTTTTCTTTAATTTTATGAATAGCGGGGCACACATTGAAAAAAAATGATCTTTATTCCAAAGAAGAAACATTCTTTCAAAGTAAAAATAAAATTTATTCTGCCCAGTCTGTAAAACAGATTGTCTACTCAACCGATATCAGGGATTTTGGCCAGGTTGCCAAAAGTATCCCCTGCCAGGATGCCTGTCCTGCCAAAACCAATATTCCGGGATATATCAGGGCGGTTTTCGAAAAAAGATATGGAAGAGCCTATGAATTAAACCGCAGCGCCAATATCCTGCCCGGTGTTTTAGGGCGTATCTGTGCCAGGCCCTGCGAATCCTCCTGTCGCCATGGGGAAACTGACAATGGGCAAAGTGTTGGTATCTGTCATTTAAAACGCTCCTGCGCAGACTTAAAGCCTTCTTCCCACAGGATCATTGAAGGGCTTTATACTCCTACAGAAAAAAAAGTTGCCGTTATCGGTTCAGGACCGGCCGGTTTGGCAGCCGCACATGATCTTTCCATTCTGGGACATAAAGTTGTGATTTTCGAAGGGATGGATAAACCTGGAGGTATGCTGATGTATGGAATTCCTGAGTTCAGGCTGCCCCGGGATCTCTTGATGCTTGAAATTCAAAATATTCTCAGGCTGGGAATTCAACTGAAAACAAATACAGCTATTGGTTCCGATATTTCTTTTGCCCAGCTGAAAAAAGAATATGATGCCGTGGTCGTGGCAACCGGATGTGTCAGTCCGAGAAAATTTGATATTCCAGGGGGAAATCTTGAAAATGTCTACAACGGTCTTGATTTCATGAAAGCGGTCAATGAAGGTGAAAATCCCTTTGTCGGGGACAAGGTGATCGTTATCGGAGCAGGATTTACAGCAGTTGACTGTGCAAGATCTGCCATAAGGCTGGGTGCTTTGGATGTCAGTATTAATATTCGAAAAACGATTGAATATATGCGAATTGATGAGACTGAAAAGTATGAAGCCCAATTTGAAGGTATCAAGACCTATAGTCTTATTCAGCCGTCAAGAATTATCGAGGATAACAATAAAGTCACGGGTATTGAATTCCAGCGAACCAGAATGGAAAAAATCGACAAGCCGCCATATAGAGTTTCAATTCCCATAGAGAATTCGCAATTTTCAGTTCCGACAGATTCAGTTATTGCAGCACTGGGCCAGTCCCCTGACATGAGTATTATATCAAAAAAACCTGATGGAATGGATGGGGTTTTTGCAGCAGGGGATTTTGTGACAGGGTCTTCCGATGTTATTTCAGCCATTGCCGGTGGCAGGAAGTGTGCAGGGAAAATTGACGAATATCTGGTCGGCAAAAAGAGAAAACGGACCGTAGTAAGGCTTGAAAATCATGCTACAACGGATAGACAAAGATCCTATGATTTTATAGGCAAGGTTGTGATGAATACCATTGATATGGAAAAAAGACTTTCCAAATCAACACGTGAAGTGGAAACAGGGTATAATGAAGATCAGACACATGAAGAAGCTAAAAGGTGTTATTTGTGTAACCTGAAATACGAGATTGATCCTTTGGTCTGTATCTATTGTTCAGCATGTATTGATGTGGCACCAAAAGATTGTATTAAAATGATTGGAAATATTCCCGTGAATCCGGATGGAACCTATGGAATATATGAAGAAACAGACGATTGGAACCAAGTCTTATCTATCGCTATTGATAATGCCGAATGTATCCGTTGCGGACAATGCCTGGCTGTTTGTCCCATGGATTGTATCAGTGTCACAAAAACAGAACTTATTGAAATTGATACTTAGTGTCTGATCTAAAATTTGAAAATTTTGAAAGCATAAGCTCCACCGCAAGCCGGGTACAAGGCAAACGATAATTTTAACCGGAGGAATGATGCCTGAAAACGATCATTATGTCATAATAGGAAATGGACCTGCTGGAAATCATGCAGCAGCAACTTTAAGGCAAAAGGATAAAGATGCAAAAATCACCATCATATCCGATGAGTGTGTTCCCTATTATTATAAGCCCAGATTGACAGATTTTATTGCCGGTGAGATAGCCAAAGAAGACCTCATGGTAAATTTTCAGGATGTAAAAGATATCCGGATTCGATGTGGTCAGGCGGTTAAGCGAATCGATCCTGATTCAAAACTGCTGTTTTTACAGCATATGGAAAAAATTGAATTTTCAAAACTCATCATTGCATCTGGAAGCCGTGCAAGGGTGCTGCCCACGATGTCGGGCTATGCAGATCATTTAAAATTTGTCACTTCCTATACAGATGTCATGGAATATAAGGAAGAGATTCGAAAAGCAGAAAATTTTTTTATTTTCGGCGGTGATCTTGTAGGATTTAAATTTTTTAAAATGCTGAATTCCATGGATAAAACCGTGACCATTATGATTGATCCCGATGCATTCTGGCCTTATCGTTTGACCCGCGACATGCTGGAGCAGATAAGTGAAAATCTTTTAAAATTTAATACAGAAATCATTGTTAAAGATGAAGTCTTAAGCATTGATAGGCAAAATGGATCATACAGGGTAAAGACCCGAAAGGGGATTGAAAAAAATGTCGATATGGTGCTCTCTTTTAACGGGTTGAATCCCAATATTGAATTTGCAAAAGGATCGGGTATAGATATTGATTATGGTATCCTGGTCGATGAGTATTTAAAGACAAATGTTGACGGCATCTATGCCTGTGGATCATGCGCCCAGATTTATAATCAGGCTATAAAAAGTTATACAACATCCATTGGATGGCCCAATGCCGTGGTCCAGGGAGAAGTGGCAGCCCTTAATCTTTTGGGAGATCATAAAATCATAGAATCTGTCGGCCAAAAATATTTTGATCTGGAAGGCGTGAAAATCAAGACCACCTGGTGGGAAGATATTAATGAGGATAATGATGCATGAAAGATATTAATATAGTTATTGAAATTTGCGGCAGTGCTGGAGAGGGAACTATTTCTGCCGGAGAAATAACAAGTCGATTTATGAGCAGTCAGGGATTTGAAATCATGTCTTTTGACTCATATCCGGCAGAAATCAGGGGGTTTGGGAAATGTGTGGCCCACACAAGAATCAGTTCCAGACAAATTTATTCTCCGGGAAAGCTTGCTGATGTTTTGATTGCCCTGAACGATAAACACGCCATATCCCAGCTGTCCACTTTAAAGGAAAACGGCATATTGATCTATGACAGCCAACCGGCAAGACCCCACAAAGAAGACGAAAGTGTAGCAGGGTGGGCAAAACCCGGTATGATTTCCTATGGAATACCTTTGAATATGCTGGCCCATAAAGCTTCAGGAAATGCCAGGGGAATGAATATGGTTGCCTTAGGTGCTTTGGCAGCCCTTTTTTATGTGGATAAATCCCCCTTTACCGATTCCATAAAAACAAGGTATGCAAAAAAGAAACAGATCGTGATTGATTCCAATGTGAATTCTTTTCTGGAAGGATATAACTGGACAAAAGAGAATATTAAAAAAATTGATCCGCATTCTTTTAAAGACATAACCCTGCCCAAACCAAAAGAGAAACTTATTATCAACGGCAATCAACTGGTTGCTCGGGCAGCTTTGGATGCCGATCTTTCGTTTTATGCAGGATACCCCATAACCCCGGCGACAAAAATCATGGAAATATTGAGCAGGGAACTGCCAAAGCATGGGGGAGTCCTGTTGCAGACAGAAGATGAAATATCAGCCATCGGTGCTGTCATTGGTGCAGGTTTTGGTGGGAAGCGCGCCATGACAGCGACATCCGGCCCGGGGTTCGCCCTGATGACGGAATTTACAGGGCTGTCTGTCATGGCAGAGGTGCCTGCAGTGATTATCAACTCACAAAGGGCTGGCCCTTCCACAGGTATACCTACCAAAACAGAGCAAAGCGATTTTAACAGTGCAGTGTTGGGAGGGACAGGTGACTGCCCGAGGATTGTCCTTGCACCCGCTGATACAAAATCCTGCTATGAGGCGACGGTTCTGGCTCTTTATCTTGCTGAAAAATATCAGACTCTTGTGGTGGTGCTGCTCGATTTTTTTCTGTCCAACAGTATCAGGAATATTAATATTCCGGAAAAGCCTTCTTCAGAATATCTTGATGCCAATATTGCACCGGATAAAAATGATTTTAAAGATTACCAGAGATATAAGATTACAAAAAACGGTATTTCACCACGGGCCATTCCAGGAACACCCGGCGGCATGTTCTTTTCAACCGGGCTTGAACATGATGCATATGGCAGGCCAAACTACTCTGAGGCCGGTCATACGGCAATGACCCAAAAGCGATTTGCCAAATTCAACACGGTTCTAACAGAAGCACCTGCGCCTGAAATATCGGCAAATGACAGGGATGAGTTTGACATTGGTGTCATTTCCTGGGGGTCATCTGCAGGGGCAGCTCACGAGGCTGTCATGTCTGCTCAAAAGGAAGGGATCAATGCTTCCTCTTTCAGCTCCATGATGTTATCGCCTTTTCCTGAAAAAGCCCTGATTGACTTTTCAGATAAATGTAAAAAAATTCTTATTCCGGAACTGAATTTTTCAGGGCAATTTGCCGGTTTTGCAACCCGGATATTAAAAAGATCTGTTGAGAGACTCAATTTTATCACCGGCCGCCCCATGGCCTCAGAGGATATTCTTCAAAAGATGAGGGAAATGTAATGGAAGTAATCGAATCAGCATATCTGGATGAAAAGATAGAGACAGTCAGAGGTATTGATTTTTTACAATACAGGTCGCAGGATCTTCCCACCTGGTGTCCCGGCTGCGGTTATTTTGGAATTGTAGATGCCTTTTACAAGGCCTGCAGGGAACTTAATCTGAAACAGGAAAACATTGTAACCGTCAGTGGTATCGGCTGCTCCGGGCGAACTCCGATTTTTATCAACTCCTATGGGTTTCATACCCTTCATGGACGATCCATCCCAGTGGCATCAGGGCTGAAACTTGCAAGAGAAGACCTGACCGTGTTTGCCGTTGCAGGGGATGGGGATGCCCTGGGTATCGGTGGCGGACATCTGCCCCATGTGGCAAGAAAAAATATCAATATTACTTTTCTTTTATTTGATAATTCCATTTACGGGTTGACCAAAGGCCAGTCTTCTTCAACAACGCCCTATGAAATGAGGACCAACTCCCACCCGGTGGGAAATCCGGACACCCCGTTAAATCCTGTTAAACTTGCACTGGCCTATGGCGCATCATTCGTGGCAAGAGGGTATGCAGGTGATCCCCGGGGGTTAAAACAAATCATCAAAGAAGCAACACTGCATCAAGGGTTCAGTTTTGTCCAGATTTTGACTCCATGTGTAACATTTGATAAGGAAAACAAGACCTGGAAGAACCTTAAAGAGAAGGTCCATGATTTAAATTTGCGTAATGAAGAAAAAAATATGGAAACTGCCATGCGGATGGCTGAAAATGAGCCCTATGGTGTCGGAACCTTTTTTCAGGACAAGGAAAGACCACATTACCAGGAAATCCTGCGGAACCTGAATAAGGCAGATTAAGCCCGGCATGAAAGACAGGAGAGTCAATTTGAGGACAATAAAATCAAAGCCTGGAAAATTTATTATCAAAGCAATTATCGGAATATCTTTGCTGGGGCTTCTGCCGTCAGCCTTTGCCGCTTCTAAAACTACCGGGTCACAGGATTTTTTGTGGAGCCAGATTTTTATTGGAATTGCAGGCGGGCTTGCATTTTTCCTGTATGGTATGGACAAAATGAGCACCGGCATGAAAACTACCGCCGGTAATAAGATGCGTTCCATCCTTGCCTCTTTGACTAAAAATCGTGTGATTGCATTGATCGTAGGTATTTTTGTCACCACGGTGATTCAATCCAGCAGCGCAACAACCGTCATGCTTGTCAGCTTTGTACAGGCCGGTCTTCTCAATCTTACCCAGTCCATGGGCGTTATCCTGGGTGCAGATATCGGCACCACCATCACAGCTCAAATGATTGCATTTAAACTCACAGATTATGCTCTTCTTATAGTTGCCATGGGTTTTCTTTTAAAAATGTTCGGCAAAACTGAAAAAATAAAATCTGTCGGGGATATTATCCTGGGGTTTGGTATCCTGTTTTTCGGTATGAAACTGATGAGTGATGCAATGACGCCTCTGAGAACTTATCCTGTTTTCATCGACCTGATGAAGGATTTGGAAAATCCTTTTATGGGTATTCTTATCGGTGCAGCCTTTACGGCAATCGTTCAGAGCAGCAGCGCCACAACCGGTGTTCTCATTGTTCTGGCACAGCAGGGACTTATAACTCTTGAAGCAGGCATCCCGGTTATTTTTGGTGCAAATATAGGTACATGCGTCACAGCGAGCCTTGCTGGAATCGGGGCTTCAAGAGAAGCAAAACGGGTGGCCATTGCCCATGTCATATTCAAGCTTTCAGGAGTATGTCTCTTTGTTTTCTGGATTCCTCAGTTTGCAGATATTATCAGGGCCCTGGCAGAAAAATTCGGTTCGGGAACCGCAAGGCAACTGGCAAATGCCCATACCATATTCAATGTAAGCCTGGGGCTGTTTTTTCTGCCTTTCATTAATATTTTTTCAAAAATAATTTATAAGATTTATCCTAAGAAAAAGAAGCCTAAAAATCGTGAGTTCATCACACTATATATTAAAGAATCCATGCTGGATACTCCGTCCCTTGCCATTGATCTGGCCCGTACGGAAATATCCCGCATGGCCTTGCTTTTGGGCAGAATGCTCAATGCAATCATCATCCCCTTTATGTCTGATGAGGAGCATCTGTCTAAACAGGCAGGCAAGGATGATGATGCAAAGTTCCTGATACGGGAAATTCCTAAAAGAGATGCGATTTTTCCGGACCTGACACTCCTTGAAGGCCTTCATCTGCGTGAAGCAAAAATAGATTTTCTAGAAAGAAAAATAAGCATTTACCTTACAAATATCGCTCAGGGTAATATTACCGAGGGACAGGCCAGCGAGGTTTTTGGAATGGTCTCTATTGTCAAAGACATGGAAAGTATGGGGGATATTATTCACAGGAACATGATTCCCCTGATTGCCAGGAAAAAAAGGCTTTGTTATGATTTCTCCGATGAAGGAAAAGAAGAACTGCTCATTTATCACAGTAAGGTTTCAAAACAGATCAGTCGTTTAAAACAGGCATTTAAAGAAACAGATCCGGAGATTGCCCATCGAATCATGAAAAAAGAAAGGAAATATCTTGACCTGGAATCAAGGTACAGAGCAAGACATCTCAAACGGATTGTCCTTAAAAAGGAGGATTCTGTTGAAACAACTGAAATTCATATGGAGTTGATGGATCTGATGAAGCAGATCGTATTATATTCTGCCAATATTGCCAAGACCTATATCGATACCACTCCCCAGACAGGAGGGGAGCATGCACATATTGATGAGATTGAAGAAGAATCCGATAGTACCGATACCTGATGATTGCAGATGCAGGGTTTCACAGATTTTTGTAGAATTCTTTTTCAAGAGCTTTTATTTTTATTCTTCTCTCGGGTGATAAAAAAACCCGGTAAAGGGGATCATCCATGCAGATATCTTTATGAAGAATATCCCGTCCAAGGATAGACAGAACTTCAACCGATACATCACAGGAAGGATACCCCTTGTCATCGATAAGGATCGTATCGCTAAAGTTGATTTTGACAATATTGTTGATGTCAACCAGTTTTAGGCTTCCATCAGGGGTTAATATCAGATTGCCGACACCCGCAAGGTCAGGAATATATCCTGTATCAGTGATCATATGCCGGGTCCTTTTAACGAATTTTGCTATATTTTTCTGAATTTTCCGAACTAATCGCTGAATTTGAGAATCTTCGTGCATATTGAATTTGAACAAATCCCGCAAGTAGTCTTCACCGAATAATCTCCAGGGGTCGAGCATTTCGCCTTCAATATATTCCTGAAGACCACACAGGACAATCTGGGTTGTTCCTGTTCCTGTATAGTCAACAATGAATTCATCAGATTCTGCAATGAACTTAGGTCCTAAAAATTTTAACAGTATATGATATTTTTTTATTTCGCGAAAAATTTCTTCTTTGCTTTTAAATTTGTTCCGTAATATCCGGAACATTTTTTTTGGCCTGGCTCTTGGAAACATTCGTATGCCATCCATGTCCCATCCTTGAGTTTCCTTTAGAACATCTTCGGCCGTAAGAATTTCAAAAATATGAGACCTTAATCCGGACCGGTAATATTTTCGGAAGATATAGCGGTCTGAATCAGTTATAAAGTTCAGTTTCTGCACTGCATTTCCAGATAAGCAGGTCTGATCTCTTATGTCATTCGCCGCAGACATACTGAATTTTTACAAGTTATCCTGTAAATTTACAAGCTTTAACAACAATGAGATGAGCAAATGCAAATAGAGTTTTTGAGGGTTTGACATTCGTGCGGCACTATTTTATTGTTTGTCCAAGGGTATAATAATTAAATGATATCGGGGAAAAAGTGAGCCGGGTACGAGAGGGATTCATATGTTTAATTTGTGGTTTTTTTTTATTGTTTGGTGGCGGGGCGTGTACACCCCCACAGCAGTCAGACAATACCCCGGAAAACAGGACTGGGATAAAACCGGATGAGATCCTGATCGGATCATCTCTTGCATTGGGCGGCCATGCCGGATATCTGGGAACCCAGATGCTTCAGGGGGCCATGTCCTATATCTGTTATATCAATGAAAAGGGCGGGATTCATAACCGGAAGATCAAGCTTATCGCTCTGGATGATCGGTACAATCCCACCCAGTGCCTCTATAATACCCAGAAACTGATTTTGGAGAGTCAGGTGTTTGCCCTGTTTTGCTATGTCGGCACACCCACCACTGTAAGCATTATTCCTCTGGTCAATGAAGCCAGGATTCCGCTGGTTGGCATGTTTACAGGGGCAAATCGGTTGCGGCATCCAGTGAACCGGTATTTGATCAATATCCGGGCATCTTATTATCAGGAAATTCAGGCTGCGGTTGATCTCATCGTCAAAAGAAAGAAGTTTGACAGGGTGGCAGTTTTTTATCAATATGATGAGTATGGATTTGACGGACTGAGAGGGACCGAGATTGCTTTGAAAAAATACGGTATGATACCAGTGGCAAAGGGGTCTTATGTCAGGGGAACTCTGGATGTAGAAGCAGGGCTTGAAAAAATTATTCAATCCGATGCCCAGGCAGTGGTCATGATCGGCACCTATGATTCCTGTGCAAAATTCATCAATCTTGCCAGGGAACGTAATTTTTCTCCTTTATTTCACAATGTATCCTTTGTCGGCTCAAAGGAACTTGCCAGGAGGCTTGGAGCAAATGGTGAAGGGGTAATAGTCACTCAGGTTGTGCCGCCGCCCAATTCCAATCATATGGCCAAGCCCCTGCCCGGGGTAAAAGAATATATCACATTGTTAAAAAAGTATTATCCTGACAGCAAACCCAGCTTTGTCGGTCTTGAAGGGTATCTGAATGCCAGAATTCTGGTTGAGGGACTTACACGTGCCGGTAAGGATATTACCCGGAAAAAATTTATCAGTGCCATTGAATCCATTGATCACTATGATTTAGGAATAAAAAATTCGTTATCCTTTGGAAAAGATGACTATCAGGGACTGGATAATGTCTATTACACTATGATCAAACAGGGAAAGCTGGTGTTGATCAAATGATTTTTTTTAATGAATTATCTCTGAAAAACAAGATTTTTATTTCCAGCCTGGGATTTATCCTGATACTCAGTATTCTAATTGCCCTTTTTACCCGGTCTCTTTTGATTACAGGGTTGACCGGCGAATTGAAAAAACGGGGCGTTGGTATTGCCCAGGGTATTGCCGATAGTTCAAGAGTATATATTCTGACAAAAAATCTGGCTGAATTGACAGTCCTTGCCTATGACGCGAGGCTCGGAAACCGGAAGGATATGGTAAAATATCTGATCATCAGTGATGACCAGGGAAATATCCTTGCCCATACCTTTACCACGGGATTCCCTTTAAATATCAAGTCAGTCGTAAAAAACCAGGATTATAAAAAGGAAAGTATTACCAGTATCGATGTGGACCGGCATTCTGTCTTTCATGTGGTGGTGCCGGTGAAAGAAGGTATTTATACCATCGGGTCTGTTCAGATCGGTCTTGACAAGCGGCATATTGAAAGTCTCATTTCCGATTTAAGGCTTGTGTTCTTAAGTTTTTTGTCCTTGATGAGTATTGTTTTCTTTTTTTTGAGTCACAGGCTGGCCCTTCATATTACCAAGCCTGTAGGTTCCCTGATCCGGTACACAGACCAAATTACAAAAGGAGATTTTAATATTATTTCAAAGGAGGATCTTGACAGGAAGGCTTTTGATATCGGTGCAAAAGACAATGAGATTACCCAACTGACGAACTCATTTATCAAGATGACATCCCAGTTGAAACAGTCCACAGACAAGCTTAAGGAATCCCAGAGAAAATACAGGTCTCTGTTCAGAAGTGGGCCCAACCCCATTTTTGTTGTGAATAAAAAAACCTTTGAAATCCTGGATGTCAATCCCAATGCCACGGAGCTGTTCGGGTATGAAAGGGAAGAATTGCTTGGAATGAGTCTTTTTTCCCTTGGCAGTCTGGATAATGAAAAATTTGCCCTAAAATATCCCGAGAGTGAAACACTGGTTATCAGTTCTAAGGTCAAGTTTTTTAAAAAAAATGGAGGGGTTGTGTTTGTTAATATCCATGCAACCCCGTCAGAGTACTGGAACGAGGATGTAATTATTGTAGGGGCAACCGATATAACGGAGCTGGTTGAAAAGGATTCCCAGTTGATTCAGGCCAGTAAAATGACCAATCTGGAAAAAATGTCGGCCGGTATTGCCCATGAGATCAACCAGCCTTTGAATGCGATAAAAATGGGCAGTGAGTATCTTTGCATGATGAAAGAAAGAAAACAGAAAATTAAAGAAGATGACTTTAAGATGGTGTTAGAGGAAATCAGCACCCAGGTATCAAGGGCGGCTGAAATTGTGGGACGCTTGAAAACCTTTTCCAGAAAAGCTGATTTTTCAAGGGAAGTGATCAATATTAATGATTGCATCCGTTCGGTGAATAAAATTATCGGCAGGCAGATCATCTTGCAGAATATAGATCTCATATTGGATCTGGATGAGTCTATCCCCTCTGTCATGGCCCATAACAACAGGATAGAACAGGTGCTTTTTAATCTGTTCACCAATGCCAGGGATGCGGTAAATGAAAGGATAGAAATAAGTAAAGATATTGAAAAGGGAAAGATCGCCATCTCAACTTTTTTAGATAGTGAAAATGTCGGTATTTCTATATCCGATAACGGAGCCGGCATTGAACCGAATCAGATGGACAGTATCTTTGAGTCCTTTTATACTACAAAGGAAATGGGCGAGGGGCTGGGCCTTGGTCTTTCCATTACCCAGGGGATTATCAGGGATTACAGCGGCACCATAACTGTGGACAGCCAGCCAGGAATCGGAACCAGTTTCAGGATCATATTCCCGGCTCATTCAAAAGAAAATTGATAAATATGGATCAAAGGAAAAGAAAATGAAAATTTTAGTTATAGACGATGAAAAACCGACCCTTTCCATGTTCAAGCTTTTCCTGACGGCCTATGGATATGATGTATATACTGCAGAAGATGGGGAAAAAGGATTGGCCCTGTTCAATGAAATCTCTCCTGAGATCGTATTTACCGATATAAAGATGCCGGGTATAGACGGTCTTGAAGTGCTACGCCGGATCAGAAAAACCGGGATAACTGCGGAAGTTATTATTATCACTGGTCATGGAGATATGGAAAAAGCAGTGGAAGCCCTTGATCTGAATGCCTCCGACTTTATTAATAAACCGGTTGAAAGACAGGCGTTAAATTCCGCTCTTGCCCGGGCTGAAAAAAGAAAACAAATGCCTCAAAATATGCCTTTTGAATTTACAGAAATAACAGCAGAAAACATGCTTGCCGTTTCTGTAAAAGGAAAACTTACCGCATCGGCAAAAGAATCATTTCTCTCACCGTTTAAAACCGAATCACTTAGCAATGTCAAAGAAATCCGTCTGATATTTGATGACAGTTTTTCCATTGATCGTTCAGGCATCTCTCTTTTGATGGAGGTTATACAGGATTTAATAAAACGCGAAGGTGTTTTTATTGTTATGGAAAACCTGTCCTATAATTATGTGAGAGTATTCCGGATGGTCGGGATTGACAAGATAGCAACGCTTAAAGAGGCATTGTCGGAAGAATGGATCGGTAGATTGCCATGATCACTCGATATACCCCACCTTATGTTCAAGATGTTGTTAAACGGAAGCGCCTGTTCCTGGCTTTGGATGAAAACTTTCACCGGCAAAACTTTCTGATCACCGGCCAGGCTGCCCAGGGAAAATCAACCCTTGTGGCCTCTTATCTTCAACAATCAAACGACCCTGTTTTGTGGTTTCATCTTTCAGAAAATGAGGCAGATTGTATCAAATTGTCGGATAAGCTTGTCAGGGGCACACATGAATTGTTTGAAGAAACCGGGGAAGGGGTAGATATCTTTATTCCTGGCAGTACCCTTGGAATGGAAAAGGGTCTGTTGAGACATATTGAAGGGTTGTCTATTATTTTTCAAGAGTTTTCATTTCCATTAATTATTGTGCTGGATGATTTTGAATCAATTGATGAGACGTCATCAGGCTTTCAGTTGATCAAAGGTATCCTTAACGGTAGATTTGACAAGTTAAAATTTTTTGTTTTGTCCAGAAACATGCCTTCATTCAATATTCCTCGACTGAAAATGGAGCACAATATTTTTGTGCTCAATAATGATGATCTCGCATTTACCCTTGATGAAACCAGATTATTTTTTTCCGGGCAAATTAAAACCAAAACTATTGACATAGAGAGGATTCACAGGCTCACGGATGGTTGGGCAGGCGGGCTTACCCTGGTGTCAGAATCCATAAGGCAGTTCAAGGAGTTGCAAAATCTTCCACACCATCTGTCATCGGAAGCTTTCAGCTTTTTTTCAAATGAAATTTACAAAAATCTTCCTGATCATATCCGGGAATTTTTAATAAAAACGTCTATTCTGGATATCATTGATCTTGAGATGGTCAGCCATATTTTTAAATCGTCTGATGCCCTGAAAATTTTAACCGAACTTGAAAAAAGGAACCTGTTCATCCAGCGAATCGATTCAGACAGCAGATGTCTGAAATTTAAATACCATAACCTGTTCAAGGAATTCCTTTTGCAGGATTTTTTAAAAACAAAGGGAATTAAAGCCTATAAAGTAATTAATCAGAAAGTCGGACAATTTTTCTGGGAAAGAAAAGATCATGAGCAGGCAATGAATTATTTCAGCCGGGCAGATGCTTTTTCAGATATGGTTCGTATTATCAAAATCAAAGGCACTGACTATATTGTCAAAGGAAAAATGTCAGGACTTGAAAAATGGATGAATTGCCTTCCGGCTAAAATGATTCAGAATGATCCCTGGCTGATATTTTTTTCCACCATGACCCGACGTATTAAAGGTGGGAAAAAAAATATCAGAGATTTTCAAAAAGCCTTTATGGTTTTTCAAAAAATTCATGATATTCGAGGTGTATTGTTGTCTGTTGCATATCTCATTGAAGCGGCAGTGTTTATCCGTCAGCCTTCCGGAATGATTCTGGAATGGATTAAAAAAGGTGAAGAACAACTTCGTTATGTCCGTCAAAAAAACAGATATCCCTGGGCAAGAACATTGTTGTGGCAGAAGATAGGCTTAGGCTACATTGCAGGGGACGGGGATATCCCCAAAGGTGTATCTGCCTGTCGGAATGCCATTCTTTTGGGCCGGCAGATCAATAACCCTGCTCTGGTAGTCAATGCATCCATTACACTGACATTTGGATATGTCCAGGCTGGAGATTTTGTCAATGCAAGGCAAATGCTGTCAAAAATAAAAGAGATCACCAAACAAGGACAGCATCCGGAATACAGAGCCCTTCAAAGCATTGTCGATATAGATTTTGCTCTGAAAAATGGCAGGTTTGATGCAGCAAGAGAATTATTAACCCGGTCTGAGGCAGATATAGAGAAATTCGGGCTAATTTTTTTATATCCGGTATTTGTTGAAGCTAAAGCCCTGCACATGGTCTATACAAAACAGTTTGACGAGGCACGTCAGATGGCGGATCATTTGAATGATTTTTCAATATTGGAAGGAAATGATTTTTATAAAGGGATTTCACATCGGATTAAGGCTGTAAGTTTTTTGCAGGAAGAAAAGTTTAAAGACGCTGAACAGGAGATTAAA
Source organism: Desulfobacterales bacterium (assembly GCA_019038815.1). Taxonomy (GTDB): domain Bacteria; phylum Desulfobacterota; class Desulfobacteria; order Desulfobacterales; family Desulfobacteraceae; genus Desulfobacula. Next base: position 27,145 of record JAHOYS010000164.1, read on the forward strand.
AAGGCATTAAAACAACTTGATCAGGCAAGAAAAGGGGATATCCATCACTTTTTGGCACAACAACTGGCAGGCATGATCTATTTTTGCGGCAAAAATTTTTTAAAGGCTAAAAATATGCTGATCCCGGCCCTTGAGTATTTTGAGCGCATTTCATCTGATCTTTGTTATTCTGAAACCTGTTTTGCATTAGGGATAATATCCTGGGAGTGCAATGAACCCCAAGTGGCTTTCAACTATTTAACCCGTGGACTTGAGAAAGCCTTTCAGAAAGGGTATGTGTTTTTCTCTCTGATTAGTGAAAGGATGTTGATCAAGGCGATTCTTTTAATGGCGGCATCTGATAGAATTAAACCCTTTGAGCCTTATGCAGTTTCCTTGATTTTGCGTTGCGATCGAGCAGAAATTTTTGAACAGATGGATTGGTTGGCGGCTTCGGGAAAACAGGGACAAAAGAACAGAATTATAGAAAAGTTTAAACCCCTGTATAAAGGACTTTTGCCAGGGGTCAGGATAGAAACCCTTGGGCAGTTTAATGTTTTTATCGATAATAAGGTGGTGAACAATAAGGCATTTGAGGGCGCAAGGCCCATGATGCTGCTCAAAGCAATTGTACTTCACGGATCAAGGGAGATTCCAAAAGAAATTTTAATTAATGATTTATGGCCCAAAGCAACGGCAAAAGCCGGAGAAAAAAATTTCAAAATTAACCTTCATCGACTTCGCAAGGCAATAGAACCCGATTCTAAAAAGGAATTTGGATACGCTTATATTATTCAAAAAGCCGGGTTAATATCCCTTGATCCGGAGCTTGTCACACTTGACGTGGATGAGTTTATTGCCTTTGGTGCAAGAGCCATGGAAAATGAAAAAAACAACAAGTTTGAAACTGCGCTTGAATTTTATACCAAGGCAGTGAAAATTTATAAGGGAGATTATTTTACAGAAGAACCTTATCTGGGATGGATATTCCGGAAAAGAGATCTTTTTAAGGCAAGGTATATCGAGTTTTTGCAAAAAAAAGCCATGCTTCACGAAGAACTGGATCAGATTGATAAGGCTGTTGAAACCTGGCAACTTATCCTTGAGGCAGAGCCTTATTTTGAAGCAGCATACCAGAATTTGATGATTCTCTATGCAGATTCCAATCAGAAGAATAAGGCCATGAATGTTTTTCAGGAGTGCCGGGCCTTATTTAAAAAGGAACTGGGAACAGAACCTGCTACACAGACCCGGGATATCTTTTATAAAATAAAGTCCAGATAAAAAACTTTCTTGAAAGTGAAAAAGAGTCTGACGGTTTAAAAGAACATATTAAAAAGCAAGCTACAAAGAGACATCGCCGGCAAGTGATTCGGCAGTGGTATATCCTTTTTCCCTGGCTTTCATGTCAAGGTGAAGGGTAGTGACCTGCTCAAGTTTTGGATAAAATGCACGGTCCATTTGTCTTAAATCAACTATTTTAATATAATTATGGCAGTTGTCACACAGGTTTACCCGGTACTCTTTTTCTTCATCGCTGAAAAAATAATGCTGAGAATCCTTGTCATTGTTTTGACAAAAAACACATCCCATCCTTTTGATCAGCCATTCATGGGCGCAGAAGCAACATTTTAAATGGCGGTTACCCTCCTTATCCAGAAACCCCATATCAGGATGATTCCCGCAGATGGGGCAATATCCATTTTTCAGATCCGGCATATCGGTAAGATAGGTTTCAAGCTGTTCTGAACAAATCCAGATACTCGGGGCAATGGCGGCATAACCAAAAAAGACAAGTTCGGGCTCGGGTATATTCAAAAGCCTGGCCAGGTCATGCAGGGTTAAGCTCTGGTTATTAAGGATAGCTGAAAATAGTGTTTCCAGATTAAACACATGATCCTGTCCGGCTTTTTTTAAAATTTGGGCATTGGTTGACAGGTTCGGTGCAAAATCATAAGCCAGGTCGCAGATCGTATCAAACAATTGCCCGGCTGCTTTTAAATCAATTAAAAATTCGGATTGATCAATTAACGGCATTTCATTATTTTGTTTTATTTTCAGCAGATCAGATTCTATCACAACAGGGGGTAACTGGATATCCTGTCTGCTTTTTTCCTGGGCCAGAAAAATCCGGGCGTAAAAATCAAGGATTGGCTGGTAAGAAGGCCTGATTTTTTTGATCCGATCGGAAGACTGTTCTAATTGTTCTATCGTTATCATGTTCCTTATCCTTGGAAAACCTGCCCGGGAAAATATTTTTATTTCCCCGGGCAGAATAGTAATACCGAATGTCTCTTATACCCGTATCATTCTGGCAAAGGGACCCATCATTTTACGAAGGGCAACACTGCGGCTTAAACCGCCCTTGTTTGCACTTGCTACGGCATAATCCGAATAGAGTTTTGGATCATGGCCTACAAGATAAATTACATTTACCTCATACGGGTCCAGCAGCATGGCTTTGGGAAATTTTTGTTTAACAATTCCAAGCCTTTTTTCCGCAATGGCCAGGATTTCTTCCCGTTCCCCAAATTTCATGGCCCCTGTTGGGCAGGCAGTGACACAAGCCGGTTTAAGCCCATTATGAACTCTGTCGTTGCACATGTCACATTTGGCAAGAGTTCCGTCTTTAGCTTTCTTGGGAATGTTATACGGGCATGAACTAATAATTTCATCCGCATCCAGATTTTTGCTTCCCATGGTATACAAAATTGCCCCTGTTGCAGGATCACGATAGATTGCAGTTTCATCGAATGCAATTTCAAGGCAGGGTGCATCAATACAATGCCGGCATTGATCCGGAAAAAACAGCCATTCAAGTCGATTGTTAACTATCTCTTCATTCATCCGGACAAGCTTGTAGGTATTAAAGGAGAGATCCTGAGGATTTTGAAAGCTCCCCACGTTTGTTGTTTTTTCAGCCGGCAGGTTATGCCATTGCTTGCATGCAATCTGACATCCTCTACAGGCTGTACAGATGGTCGCATCGATTAATATTGATTTAGACATGTTGTCATCACCTCCTTTAAAGCTTTATTACATTGACCATAAAGGCCTTGGTTTCAGGGATTCTGGTGTTTGGATCACCAGCCGGAGGCGTCAGAAGATTGGCGCTTTCTTCTGCTCCGGTGGATGGCCAGCGCCAGCCGTAATGCCAGGGTATTCCAATCTGGTGAACCGTTTTATTGTCAATTTTAAATGGTGTGAATCGTTTGGTAACAATAGCGGTACATTCCAGAGTCGCCCGGGCACTGGTTACATTGACACGTTCTCCGTTCTTGATTCCCCGGAGTTTTGCCAGCTCTTCACTCATTTCCACGAACACATTGGGCTGAAGTTCCATGAGCCATTCCTGAGGACGGGTCATAAGGCCTGTCTGCCAGTGTTCACTTACACGATAGGTGGTGCCGACAATGGGAAATTTCGGATCATTGTTGGCATAAGCATCGGCCTTTGTGGAATATACCACTGCGGTCGGGTTGATACGTTGTGAACCAAAAGCATTCTTTTTAACCGGGCTTTCCAGGGGTTCGTAATGTTCTGAGAAAGGACCGTCAGCACGGCCGGGGCCAAAAATTTGTGCATGGCCGTGTTTTCGCATGATAAAGGGATGCTTGGCATCCTTTCTTTTTGATCCATCCGGATTTTCAAGAGGATACCATCCCCCGTCAGGCACATCACCAACCCATTTTTTGGATACATATTTGCCGTCTTTTTCATCACCGGCAAACTTAATAACCCAGTCTTTCTTATCCCAGGGGCGGCCCTTGGGATCAACCGACGCCCTGTTGTAAATGATTCTTCTGTTGACCGGCCAGCACCAGGCAAATTCAGGATAGAGCCCGATATTATTGGGTGCATCTTTTTTGCTCCTCCTGGCAGACATGTTTCCTTTTTCCGTATAGGAGTTGCAATAGAGCCAGTTTCCCGAAGAGGTTGACCCGTCTGTCTGCAGCCATGCAAAGCTTGGCACCAGAGTGCCTTTTTTGCATAGTTTGCCTTTGACGGTCACATCTTTTGTGAAAAAACCGTTGATCTCTTTGGCCGCTTTATGGGGATCATACACCCCATCGGTCTCATAATCCCATTTTAAGTTAGCAATGGGATCTTGAAATACACCGCCTGATGTTTTATATTCTTCCTTGATGCGATGGCCAAGTTCTATAATGATATCCCCATCAGGACGGCTGTTGCCAAGGGGTTTGGGACCCTGATACCGCCATTGCATCCATCGGCCTGAATTGGTGATACTCCCTTCTTTTTCAACGGAAACAGCCGCAGGCAGCATAAAGACTTCAGTCTTGATTTTTGACGGGTCTTTTCCGGGCCCTTTCCAGAAGGAGCCGGTCTCATTGTCAAAAATATTGACATTGACCATCCAGTCCAGATTTTCCATAGCTTTCCTGATTTTTGAGACATTTGATCCTGAGCAGGCCGGATTCATGCCCCAGGCAAAAAAGCCTTTGATGTCGCCTTTATACATGTCATCAAAGATATCAAACCAGGAGTATGCTTTGCCATCATCCACTTTTGGCAGCCAGTTATAGCCAAACTGGTTGGTTTTTGTGGCAGCTTCTCCAAAGAAAGATTTAAGCATGCTCACGGAATATTTGGGATAATTGCCCCACCAGTTGGCAGATAACGGATCATTGCTTTTGGGTGTCCATTTGGTGTTATAGGCATCAAGACTGTTATTAGACGACCTTGGTGTTTTAAGGTAGCCCGGCCAGATATGCCATAAAAGACAATGGTCGGTAGAACCCTGAACATTGGATTCACCCCTTAATGCATTTACACCGCCACCGGCAACGCCCATGTTGCCAAGAAGCAACTGGATTATGGCCATGGTACGGATATTCTGGGTTCCTACTGTATGCTGGGTCCATCCCATGGCATACATGATGGTACCGGCTTTGCCTCTCGCACCGCTTGCAGCATAGGTTTTGTATACTTTTAAGAGATCTTCCTTGGGAGTTCCGGTCACTTTGGAAACCATATCAAGATCATACCTGCTGTAATGGTTTTTCATAAGCTGGAGTACGGATCGTTTGTGCTTAAGAGTCCGGTCTGTTTCAGGGACCCCATCAGCATCCATTTCAAAAGCCCAGTTGGATTTATCATAACTTCCCAGGGCAGGCCCCTTTTCATTTTTTTTGTACCCGGAAAAAAGTCCGTCTTTAAATCCAAATTTTTTTCCCACGATAAAGGATGCATTGGTGTAGGCCGTTGTATACTCTTTATTATAAAGGTTGTTATCCAGAATATATTTTATCATGCCGCCAAGAAAGGCAATATCAGTACCGGATCTTAAGGAAGCATAGATATCAGCCTTGGAAGAAGTCCTGGTGAATCTCGGGTCAACACTGATCAGTTTTGCCCCTTCTTCCATGGCCTGGGTGACATATTTAAATGAGATGGGATGATTTTCAGCAGCATTGCTGCCCATGATGAGAATACAGTCACTGTTTTTAATATCAATCCAGTGGTTTGTCATAGCGCCGCGTCCAAACGACTCTGCCAGAGCCGCTACAGTTGCACTATGTCAGATCCTGGCCTGATGTTCAATATAGACCAGTCCCAAAGATCTCATCAATGTCTGGTAGATCCAGCATTCCTCATTATCCAGAGCAGAGGATCCAACAGAAGCAATATGGGTTGTCCGGTTGACTGTCTGTCCCTTGGCATTGGTTTTCTCAAAATTCATATCCCTGGTTTTTTTGACCCTGTTGGCAATCGTATTGAGTGCCCAGTCCCAGGAAACAGTCTGCCATTTATTTGAATAGGGTGCCCGGTACATGGGTTCTGTCAGGCGGTTTTCATTTTCCACGAGCTGTTTAAGAGATGACCCTTTGGAACACAGTGATCCCCGGTTGATGACATGGTCAGGATCACCTTCGATGTTGATCACCCTGCCGTCCCCACGTTTGCTGGTATGAACGATGGCACCACATCCCACTGCACAATAGCAGCAGATTGTCGTGCTTTCCTTGGCATACCGGGTTTTCAGCATGCCGGCATGGGACTTGACCGGTGAAAGGTCAAACCCTAATCCGCTGACGGCAACTCCGGCAGCAGCGGCACCTGAAATTTTGATAAAGTCTCTTCTGTCGAATTTCATCTTAAAAAGGCCTCCTTGATAGTAGAATTTAAATTTTTGCCTGTTTCATTGTTTTATGGGAAGCACTCAATTTAAATATAAGAAGATACCTGTGGCAGATTTTTTAAAAAAGAGTGTTTTCCGCGAAACCAATGAATCCTCTTCAATTTATAATTGAAATAGCACAGGAGGGTTACAAAAAGGTTACAAGCTCGGAATAACCAAGTATAATGATGAAAAATAAAAAAAGTGTTGCAATTTTTCATCATATGTGAAAAAAGGAAATAAACTGAACTGGATGGATAATTGAAAGGATCATAATGACTGAGAATAAAATAGATGTATTAATGAGGCGAATTCTTGATGCCACAGGTATTAATTCCCAGTCAGAGCTTGCAAAGGAGCTTGAAATTAATAGATCCGGCATAACGCATGCAAGAAACAATAATAAGATCCCGGACAAATGGATTGTTAAGCTGTATAGAAAATTTGGTTTCAACCCCCAATGGATTGAAACCGGTATTGGCAGCGTTTTTATCAGCACAAAATCAGGCAATGATGTTGAATTTAAATATATTCCAAAAGTAGCGGCAAGGCTGTCCGCAGGCACCGGGTCTTTTGATAGTGAAGACAATGTAACGGATTATCTTTCCTTTCAAACAAAGTGGCTTGCAGGTAAGGGATCTGCTATCAATATGGTTGCCATGGAGGTTTTCGGGCAGAGTATGGAACCGGTTATAAAAGAGGGGGATACCGTTCTGATTGATCAATCTCAGAAAAATATACTTGCCGGGGCCATATACGCAGTGGGTGTGGAAGACACAATTTTAGTAAAAAGATTGGAAAAACATCCCAATAAACTTGTCCTTGTCAGTGATAACAAGGACTATGAACCTATCTATCTCAAGAGAGAAGAGACGGATAAAGTAAGAATTATCGGCAAGATTATCTGGAGTTGTCGAGAATACAGGTAGATTTTTTTTGAATAGCGTGTTTAGTTTTTTCAATAAATAGTGAAATTTTTAAAATAAGGAGCGTATAAATGCAACAAATTAAAAAAACAATATATGAAAAATGTTTTATCTGGGCTACCGGGACAGCCTGGATTACAGGTTTGCTTATTGCTGGCAGTGACAGTCCATATATGCCCTGGCTTAATGGAATCGGACTGCTTTTGTTTTTTGGTGCCGGTATTCTGCTTGGGAAACTTCTTAAACTATCACATTCAAATACCTGTACTGCAATATATCCTGAATTTTATATAAAACCTGATGCTACCGCGATAGTCGGTGAAATTGGCATTTTTCGTTCAAATACTATTTAAGAAAAAATTTTAAATCAATTGGCTTGATCTTTAAATAATGGATCAACGTACTACAGCCTTTCTATAGTCAGATCCTGAAAATTTTTTACATATAACTCTAAAAATAAATTTCGGTTTTTCCTTGTCATTAGGGTAAAAAACAAATAATCAAGTGAATAATGTTTTTAACCCGTTAAGGATTTTTTGTGGGAACAGACCTGAAAATTAAAAAAATTGAACGTCTCAATCTTATTCTTATGACTATCAGAGATGTTGGAAGACTGCTGATCAGCGAAAATGACCGGGAAAAATTAATTAAAGGTGTTTGTAATATCCTAGTTGAAAAAAGAGGATACTATAATGCCTGGATCGGGTTGTCTGGATCGGATAAAGCCATTGATCTTATTACAGATTCCGGGATTGGCCCTCAATTTGAGAATATTAAAAAAAATATTAAAAACCAACAATTTACCCGTTGTATTGAGCATACATTCTTTTCAGAAAAAGTTTTTTCTGTTAACGATCCTGTAAAGGAATGTACCCGGTGCATTCTATCAAAACAATACTCTAACAGAGGTGCTTTGGCTGTCCGACTGGAATATGAGAAGAAAAATTATGGTTTTATGGTTGTGTCCATACCCAAAGAGCTTGCCTCGGATGACATTGAAAAGAATATTGTGAAAGAAATTTCAGATGATATTGCCTTTAGTCTGTATCGCCTTGAATTGGAAGAGAGAAGAAAATTTACAGAAAAAGACCTTAAACAAAGCAGGTTCCAGTTGCAAACCCTGATAGAGAACTCCTTGAGTTGTATTTCTATCATACAGAACCATAGGATTGTATATAAAAATTCAGGTCTTAGAAAAATTCATGGTTTCATGGGTGAAATATTTGAACCTCCTGAGTTTTTAGATGTATATTTGGAAGATCGAGCCCGGATAAAACAGCTATACACCCAGTTATTGTCTAATAAAATGAGTCATATTGAAACAGATTTCAGATATTGCCCTTTTGGGAAAAATAAAGTTGATCAGGAAATCCGATGGGCATTTCTAAGCGCGACTAAAATTGATTATCTGGGGGTTGAATCCGTATTAACCAATATTATGGACATCACGGATTCAAAAGAGGCTGAGAACTTTTTAAGGATACAGGATAAAATGGTTTCCCTTGGGAGGGTAACCGCTGGTATTGCCCATGAAATAAGAAACCCGTTATCTGGAATATATATCTATTTAAAAGCGTTAAAAAAAATTTATAATCAAATGGGAGATATCACTAAAGTTGTATCAATTATTGATAAAATTGAACTTGCTTCATATAAGATTGAATCGATTATCAAGCGGGTAATGGATTTTACAAAACCGGGCCAGCCCCAATTTATTATGACCAATGTGAATGATTATATAAATGAAGTTACACAGCTGACATCGGTTACATTAAGAAAAAGCGGGGTTCGGTTTGAAAAATATCTTGATCCGAATATTCCAAAATGCTTTGCAGAGCCTCATTTGATAGAGCAGGTCGTACTAAATTTGATAACCAATGCAGCAGAAGCTATGAAAGAGTTTCATGGTGAAAAACTAATCACCCTGAAAACTTTTAAAAAAGACAGTCATGTTGTCATCAGTGTTAAGGATACGGGCCCTGGCATTCCAGTATCAAGGCAATCAAAAATCTTTGATCCCTTTTATACAACCAAATACAACAGTTCCGGTATCGGATTGAGTATCTGCAATCGTATTATTTTAGATCACGGGGGATCGTTAAAGTGTCAGACATCAGAAAGTGGAGGGGCCAACTTCATCATTGAGCTGCCTTTAAAAAACAAAGAGGTGTAATCAGGTTATTATGATAAAATATTCCATTGCCATTGTCGATGATGAAGAAATTATAAGGGATGCCCTTTATATAACACTTTCCGATGAATTTGATATAAGCCTTTTTGAAGATGCAGAATCATTTTTGGCTTCTATTGAGAAGAGAGCACCGGATCTGGTTTTAATGGATATCGGCCTTCCCATGATGAACGGTATAGAGGCCCTTGAAATTGTAAAAGAAAAAACAAATGACATACCCGTAATTATGATCACTGCCTATGAAGATATCAGCATGGCGGTCAAATCTATGAAAATCGGAGCATTTGACTTTATTTTAAAACCCATTAATCTGGATATTCTGGAACTTACCATCAAAAAAGCGATTTCATCAATTGCACTTATCAAAGAGGTAAAGGTCCTCCAGGAAAAGTTTCTTCAGGAGAACCAACCCTGTTTTATCGGGGGGAGCAAGAATATTGAAAATGTCATGGATTTTATTAATATGGTTGCAAAAAGTCCTGATACACCGATTATGATTCTGGGAGAAACCGGCACGGGAAAAGAGCTTATTGCAAAGGCTATCCATGCCAGAAGCCCTGTTTTCCAAGGGCCGTTTATTCCTGTCAACTGTTCAGCATTTCCAGAAGACCTTATTGAATCAGAGCTGTTTGGGTATGAATCCGGTGCGTTTACCGGTGCAAACAAGCAGGGAAAGAAAGGGTTTATAGAAGAGGCGGATGACGGCACTCTTTTTTTTGATGAAGTTGCAGACTTGAGCCTGGCAGGGCAGGCAAAGCTTTTACGATTTTTAGAGACCGGTGAATTCTACAAGGTCGGTGGAACAAAAAAATATCACGTCAAAACCAGGGTTGTTTCTGCAACCAATAAAAAGATTGAAGAGCTTGTTAAAAAAGAAAAATTCAGAAAAGATTTATATTTCAGGCTCTGTGTGGTCAAGGCTGAAATCCCCTCCTTAAATGAGAGGAAAGAGGATATTATGCTCCTTGCCAAACATTTTCTGCATGAATTTAATCAAAAATTTTCAAAAATATTAAAAGGATTTTCACAAGAGGCCGAAGAATATCTTTTATCATATGAATTTATAGGCAATGCCAGGGAATTAAAAAATATGATCGAACGGGCGGTGCTGCTTGCCAGAACCGACAGGCTTGAACTGGAAGGATTAAAAGGTTCATCAAGTTCATTGAATGGTAAAGGCAAATCTAAACTCAAGCAGCATCAGGATCTGGGTCCTGAAGGAATTAATCTTGCCAAACTGCTTGAAAGTACTGAAAAAAAATTCATGGAACAGGCCCTGGCACTCTCAGAGGGCAATGAAAGCAAAGCCGCAAGGCTATTAAATATGAATCACCACACCTTTAGATACCGGTGGAAAAAGATATCAAACAAGTAATACCTGATTACATGCCACTGATGCCGACAGCCTGTTTCACCACGGTTAAAAGCATTTTAAACTGAGAACGGGCAGTTACTGAATGGGGCACATTTGCAGGCATGACCACCACCTGCCCTTTGGTCGCTTTGATTTTTTTACCATCAATGTTGACAAGAGCTTCACCATCCAGGACCTGAATCATTGCATCGCCGGGTGAGGTATGTGCACTGATCTCTTCGTCTTTATCAAAGGCAAACAGGGTGATATTGACGTGGGATTTACTTGAAAGGGTTCTGCTGACAACTCTTCCTTCTTCATAATCAACAAGATCAATAATATCCACAGGTGTGGAAAAAGGGATGTTTTTAATTAACTGGGCTGCTTTGTCCGTCATGATTATTTCCTTTTAAAAACTTAAGGTTTTGATTCTTCTGTTATTATTTTTGTTGAATATAACCATGGTTCGGCAATTTTGCAAATCTTTGGCTTT
>JAHOYS010000258.1 GCA_019038815.1 Desulfobacterales bacterium
ATTTTTCTGTATTCATTTATCTTTATCCTTTATTTAGTTTATGCTCCTGATGCTACGATGAATCAAATATTTTAATGCCTCTTCTATGTCGTCTAATCTCTTTTCTATATCCATTTTCAATTCCTTTTATTATGTTTTCTTTTATTTCTGTATTGGTAAAAATATATTGGAGGGTCTTCTATCATCACCTCTGAATGTAAATGGCCTCTAAGTGCAAAAGAGTAGTCTCTATCCTCACCATGAGAAACCTCCTTAAATGGACAGAGAGCCGCTATCTCTCTTTTGACGGGGTTAAGGTGGTTTGGACAACGATAGGCCGTTACAGACCCCTTCTGCGGCCTTATATGGGTATACCATGAGCTAATAGCAAGGCTGTGTATGAAATTTATGGGATTTTTACCATTTGTTGTCATTTGACCTTTGAATCCAACCACGTCTGGACAAGTAGTGGTGGCTTCTAAAATGAGTGGGATGTACCGAGAATCAACCCAGTCGTCGTCATCAATAAACGATATGTACGGGGCTGTGGCTTGTGCGATGAGTTGATTGCGTTTGTAACCTATACTATGCTTTTCGCCGGGCTGAATAATAATTTCTACCTCATCCGACCTCTCTTGTGACTGCAAAAAAGAGACAAGCTTTTTCACCATGCTTGTTCGTCTGCGGATAGTGGGAATCAAAATAGATAATTTATTCATTATTCCACTCCGTGAAATTTTTTTGTTCTGTACGAGCATAGGATGTAGTTGCTAAAAAATCTCTACCTATGTCTTCGAGTACAACTGCTGTGGGCCAATGCTTTGACCTAAAAGAAACTTGATGAATCTGCCATTCTGGGTTTAAATCTGGTGTGAGTATGGCGGCAATCTTTTTGGTCACAGCAGAAAACGTCAAAATTGGGGATAAATTAAATTTATATTTAAAACTCCGGTATGCTCTCAAGTTGATAGCGTCAAGGCGGCGTAAATCACACTTTTTGCGAATGATATCAAAATTAATTTTGTGCAGCAGGAGCCAATCACACTCACAATGAAAAACGTATTTGCGATTATTTTCTTCATGTTCCCACACACTCTTGACAGCCATCGGGAAATTGGGCCATGGGTTTTCTATAAAATAAATCTCCTCAAAATATTTGTAGAAGACAGATTTGACGGCAGAGATGTGTTGTGGCTCAAATATATCCAAGTTTACTATGGCCTTGGATGGTAACCCTAGGTTGCGAGAGAAGGACGCCAAAGACCGTTCGATGATGGTGTCCCTACCACCTATGACGCATTCTGTAGTTGTAAAAGTCGTGTTATCCATTATATTTATTTTTCAATTGCTTTATAGCTGATGCATATATGTCACGGCAAATTTCTACGTTGAGATTTAATTTCTCTGACACTTCTGTCCAAGTTTTGTTTTCCCATAGCCGTGCATATACAATCTCTTTGCCGGTTGGTCCTAGACTATCCATTATGGTCTCCACTACGGTCTGAATATCTGGGTCTTTTTCTTTAGATGATAAATAATCGAAGTCACGATTAGTAGAGTACTTTTTTTGTTTTTGTTCTGCACTTTTAATTTGTTTGTGTGCCTCAAGTAGGCACAACCTGCTCGATGCCGATACTCCATCTTTTATACTGCTAAGCGTTTTTACGATTGCCAAGGTGGCAATACCAACTCTATCCTCATAAGAGACACAACTTGACCGAAATTTAGCAGCTATCCATTTTGAAAATTTAAGAATGTCTTCCCCACCTGTTTCCACTACTTCTCCTTAAATTTTTCTGTAACGTCTTGTAGCTTAGATAGGTTACTGCGATAACTGGCCATCAACCGTGAAAATTCTTTTTCCTTTTGCAGGGTGTGAACTTTATCCGCCAATCGAGGGGCAAGCCTTTTGAATAACAAAGAACTTTTGGTATAGTACCAGCCCTTTTCTTTATCAATCGCTGACCAGAAACGCTCATCCGAATGGCCATCAAACCCGTACTTGTGAATGAGAATAGTTTTTTCATCTTCTGTACACATAGCAAATAACTCTTTTACGGTTGCTTCACGCATTTCCCGTTCTTCGGTCTCCTCTGCCGTTTCATACTGTTCAGGCTCGCAGTCGTCCATGTCTCTCCTTGTCTTGTGGTCAAAACGCTCCTTGCCGTTACCACGCCATCTGTGCGGTGTGCATATCGTACACCTTACGCTTCTTTTGCTTTTCTTTCTTTTATAATTCAACGTCTTCTAATAATTTATTTAAAAGTTTAAACCTTACCAGATTCAATTGGTCGTTTTGATTTACCGCTTCTCTATCTTCGTCTCGCTCTATCAAAACGTTAATACGGTTTGAATCTTCAATTCCGTTAATTTTTTTTAGCAATTCTAAAATTTGGTCGATTGTTTCTAATGTCATGATTTCTCCTTAAGTAACTTTTCATACACAGATATATATGAAGGCGGTTTTGTTTTTTTGTAAGAATAATTTTTTATTTTTAAAAAAAGTTTTGGTCGGTTTTCTTTGAGCCACTCGCTGAACCAGACACCATTGCGGTGGGCTGAGAGAAAAGAAAATGAGTGACAACCAGCACAAAGTAATAGCCCTTCGCCGAACGGCCAATATTTTCTGTCAACCAGATGGTGAGAATTAAGGTGGTATTCACTGCCGCATACGACACAAACTTTGTCTCGCTCCTTGATAATCTCTGCCCAGAGTTTTAGGCATTTTTTTCTTGTGTATTTCATAATTTGTTTAGTTGTTCGTGTATTTCACGATGGCACTTAACACAAACCCAAGTTATTTCAAGTGGTTTGGAATAATCATCATGATGAGCTTCTATTCTAGTTTTGGGCCTTTCCTCACAAATAGAACAAACTTTTGGTTTCACTAAGCCGCTACGAACCATTCCGCTTATTTTTAATCCACATTTAGTACAATATTTCATATAATATATAATATACTTTATTTTACAAATATTGCAAATAAAAAATAAAAAAAAGAGAAGTCCATTGGACTTCTCTTCTCAGGTTGAGGATTTGAAAGGTTAGGAAAAACTCCTCAACCTTCACCTCGACGGGCAAATTTTGGCATACACGCCTTGCTAAATCTGCCTTGCTAAATCTGCCTTGCTAAATCTGCCTTGCTAAATCTTCTGAGCCCAATCTTTTCCTTACAAGGATATCAAGCTCTTCCTCCCAAATAGTTTTCATTTTAAAAGAAATGTCGTAGTCCTCATAGTAAATTTCATCATCAGTAACCCAACCCTGAGAATTTGCGAATAAAAGTTCTTCCTCGGTAAGCTCCATATCTTCGTCATAAAACCATTCTGTGAATTTTGCTTTTGTAATCATTTTTTTAACCTTTCGAGTTAATTGCTATACTTATAATACACTTTTATATACGCTTGTCAAACAAAAAATCCTAAAAAACTTATTTTTTTTCTAAAATTTTTAAACGACCCTTATAGTTTTCACGTAAGATTCAAAATCAGGGTGGTTTTCATTTGCCATGTTTCATTTGCCATGTTTCATTTGCCATGTTTCATTTGCCATGTTTCATTTAAAATATTATCGTCTAATCCAAAATCCGTCATGTTATTCTCCTTCATCTATAAATTTTTGTTTTTTGTAATTCTTTAAACAGAGCATCTGCACCATATTTAATTAACATATCATTCCAGTCTTTACAACCTTTTGATGGGTGAATATATTCAATATTTCCCCTCGACATTCTAGATAACAAATATTCACATATTTTCTTAGCGGCTCTGATTCCTACCATATCATTATCGAGTGCTACAACAAACTTATAATTTTTAATTAGACTGTATTGTTTTAAACTAATCTCTGCACAGCCCAAAGCCACTCCATTGAGTCCTACTATGGATATTGCCTTTGCGTCGAACTCACCCTCTGTTATGTAGATTGTAGAACCATCTGTCGGCCACGTCCCAGCCATATATACCACGTCGCTCTTACCGGGAGAATTTAACCCTTTAGTTGGGGCCAAATATTTTGGTGGTCCTTCATATTTCTTCATCTTAACAATATCCATATATCTGCCGTTAAAATAAACCAATTTACCCTCTGGGTCATAATAAGGAATTATAATTCTATTCGCATGTTTACCTCTAGAGCAAATATACATCTCATCAATAGGTAGGCAGCGACCATTAAGTAGGCAGCGACCATTAAGTATACCAACAGCCTTATCCCTCATGTGAGACTCTACAGTGTCCTCTCCTGAAGGTATATCGGTAAGCTTGTAGGTGTGCTCGGGTAAATTTATTTTAACCTGAGTGAAACCACAGACAATCTCATCACTCATCTTTGCTTCTAACGCCCAACGATATGACATATAATCTGGATTGCTGTGATTGTCCACATACCTGCCTTCACCACAAACTTTTGCCATAGCTTCTTTTTTACTACAGCCATCTATTTCCATAATTAAATGATATAACCTTTTGCCACTACCCTTACGACTCACCTGACAAAAAAAAGTTCCTTTTTCCACATTAATATATAGCTTCTTTTTCCTTGACTCACAATGAGGAGAAACTGAATAAAGCTCAGTGCCATTATCTTTTACTTCTCCAAAATTAGATTCCATATAGTTCAAAACTTTGTCTTTATTATATTCTTCATTCATCATATCTTTTTCTTCTTTTCCTTACTAATTTCCTTACTAATTTCCTTACTAATTTGCTTACGAAGACAACTTGTAAAATCTCATGGCCCTTAGTGTTTTAACTTGGCACACTCTAAAGTGTGTGCCTTAACGTGTCAACGACGGTCTGAGGTCATCTAAGTCTTTATTCCACAGTTGTTTAACGTGGTCTAAAAGCATTTAATCAACGACCTTTTTTTTCAAGCAACGTTTCTCTGTAATATACATCAGGTATTGATGCATTTTTAGATAGGTTCATTTGACATATTTTTATTTTTTCTTTCAACCTTATCAGGGTGTTAGTCATCAACGTTTTAGTCATGTTTTTAATCTTCTTTTCAGGTTTACATGTTTTAGGATTTTTATATTCAGTGACGTATTTTATATTTAATTTTTGTAAATCTGACTTAGAAACGCCGGTGTCTCTATTTACCTCAGATGCGGTTAGTATTGGAATATGTTTAAGCAACGCATTTTCTTGCAAGGAGTTTTCTTCGTCCTTTTCTTTATGCTTTTCTCCAGCAACGGTGCCCTCATATTCAAGAATTAGATTAGACTTATTATTTTTAAGTTCAATAGATTTTGTTTTAATTATTATTTCTGGTAGTATTGGTGTAGATTTTGTTTTTATGTATTTTAAATTAAGTTTAGATGGTGAACCTTTTGTTTCAAAGGTCCAGTGGATATCAGCATTTAAAGCACCACTGCCTCTGGGGCCAGAGCCAGCGTTGTTGGTGTGATGGATTATTATTACTGTAGCACCATCCCACATACGTTTTAATTCATCTGCGACGTTAACAAATATACCCATGGCTGCTGAATCATTTTCACTTATCCCACCCCAACATCTATGAAGCGTATCAATGATTACTAATTTTGGAGTAACTTTTGGGTGCTTCTTTTTCAATGCATCAACAAACATTCTGGCTAGGTTCGGAGTTTCAACAAAGTTTTCTGGTCTATCATATACAATAAAGTCATCATTCGCCAGAACATATTTGTTTGCCTTTTCCCAAGCCTGCCTTCTTTCTTTGATTTCGTGTTGACCTTCTGCTGCAATATAAAATACGGAGCCTATATGGGAATTATTAACTTTATATTTGCCCAGGAATGGTAGCCCTGAGCATACACTACAAGCCATGTGGCCAGCTAGATAGGATTTTAACGTACCGGACATACCATAAATCATTCCAAGAGTATCATTATGGAAGAAGTCCTTTATAATCCATTCTTTATCCTCCATATCATCTTGTTTTTTCTTGTCTAATATGTGGTTAGACATGTTATCTTTAGAAGATAAATTCATAATTGTAGACATATTACTTAGATGAGTCTCATAATCATCTACAGTTATTTTTTCTCCTTCATCAGTTTTTACATTTATTAATCTATCAAATTCTCTACGCTCTTCACTGATACTCCTATCTCTTATAAACTCATCTATATGGTCAGTAATATAGAGTGTAGTGCCCTCTGTAAGTGGGTTAGAGAGAATTTTCTCTAGTTGGTGAGTTGCCTCTGATATTAGGGTATGAGCGTTATCTTCTAATTTAAAATGATTTCTTATCTCTTTAATAATAATCTTTTTTTCAGGAAGACCGGGATATTTATCATTAAAATCATGTGCAATTTTTACAAAGAGAGCTTGATTGCTATTTTTAAAAATGCCCGGTTTATCTAAATAAATTAGATTTGCGGTATTAGATGCGTCGGTAAGAATGACTGTACATACATCAAACGGGTCATACTGAATTCTTCTTTCTTTAATTTCTTCTTCGTCTAAATCAAAAGTGGGTTCGTGATTTTCTACTAATTTAATATTTGCCTTAGACGCTTTGTACATCTCCTCAAATTCATTTTTACTTTCCATTATTTTCCTCCGGCCACTCATTCTCGTAATGATAACTATCTGAATCTATCAGTATAGAGTCAATTGGTTCTATTGGTTCTATTGGTTCTATAGTTTTTATGGGGGGGAAGTTGAGGGGTTTCGTCTGGTAGAGTAAGTTGTTGTAGATATTTGATGTAAGCGTCACCGACAGCATCTATTTGTTTTTTTGTAAATTTTTTCATTTTCGCACTTCCTGCCGCACCTTCGTTTAAAAAAAATGTGCTGGCCACCAGCACCGAAAGTGCGAGTAAAGAATGCTGGTGGCCATTACTGCACTACCTTAATATAGACTTCTCAAATTTTTTATCAACGGAAAAATAAAATAATAATTATATTAAAATAAAAACAACTTTTCTAGATTTTTTAACTTGGCGCTAGATTTCAGATTGGTACAATGTTTTTTGCTTACTGTATTTTTTAGGAGTAAAAAATGAACGCATTTACAAACGTCACCTATCTACTAACCGAAATAGACTGCATTCGGACCTGTATCAAAAAGACATCAAGGGCAAGAGGTTTCATAATCGCTATGATGGATGGGTTTATTGAGGCATTTCAAGAACACACCAAGGAGGCCATTTTAGAAGCGCTACCGCCTGATGAGGGCACAGGAGAGCCACGAGAGGCTCTAAAAGAAATTTACAAGTCACTACGTGATAGCATTATGATTTTAGATGAGTCTGCATCGTATCCAGAATGGGAAAATATTACATAGTCTAAAGTGATGGTTTGATATCAACCTTGCTTGGAAGCCCCGAGTCTGTCCGGGGCTTCTTTTTTTTCTTGACTTTATATAAAATTTTGGTATACTGTATATAACAACAGTAAGTTGATGAATTACGAAGGAATGCCCGGCTTGTTGCCGGGTTTTTTCTTGATAAAAATTTTTATTTTTTCTGGATTTTTTTATTCTAGCTGCTATACTATACATGTAGAGAAAAATACTTTGATTTGGCAGCAGCAACGTTGCTAATGCCAGAGCTTGAATACACAGACCCGAAAATTTACATGGTGGAAATCATGGTGGAAATCATGGTGGAAATCGCAATGCAAGCCATGCTGAAAAACTAGACCTTTGGCTACAAGGGCGCATCGACCAATTCAACGAGAAGCAGGATAGCGAACGGGCAGCAGAGCTTGCTTGTCTAGCTGGGGAATCCGACCAAGACACAGAGCAGGTTATAGACGCCGCTAAGAGGAAGTAGATTGAAAGAAAAGCGTAACAAAAAAAAGCGATTGAAAATGAAGCGATTAATTCATGTCAAGGGATATTACCGAAGAAACCCAAACATGCCGGAAGAAGATTGTATTGATATGTTGTTTTTGCTGGCCTGTTGCGGCAGAAGGTTAGACCATCATGGCTATAGGTAGAACGACCTTGACCAAATCTTTTCATAGCGTGCATTCTGAAGCATCTTTATTGTTGCCGGGTTTTTTCTTGATAAAAATTTTTATTTTTTCTGGATTTTTTTATTCTAGCTGCTATACTATACATGTAGAGAAAAATACTTTGAAAAAGGTACTCTGAACCGCAGGATACGCAGGAAGATGTGTCAACCGCACAAAAATTTCCCATGGGATACAGAAGAAAAAATTGATTCTGATGTACAAGCGGTTTTTTCTGGATTTGTGCGGTCTTACAAGTACGGCCCGACATTTTTGCTTGACATGGATTCGCCACTAGGAAAAAGATTTTTGCAAGCACATCCTCCTCTACCGTCGGCAAAATGGAAAGGACCAAATGGCTAAAACAAAAAAACCTAAAACAAAAAAACCTAAAACAAAAAAACCTAAAACAAAAAAACCCGTGCTTAATCGGATTAGCAGGTTGGGTATGATTCCAAAGGAGTTTAAAAATCACTACCGCAGGGCGTGGAATCATAGAGGTGGTAAGGACGCCATATATGCTTTCTGCCTTGAGTGTATGAAATTTGATAAAATTAAAATCAAACTTTGTAAAAATACAGCCTGTCCGCTGTATGAGTACAAAATGGACGCCTTACCAAAAATTTGTCAGAAATAAAAATTATTTAAATAAAAATTTAAAAGGAGAAAAATGAATTATAAACTAGCATTTAATGAACAAGAATTAAATATCATAATCAAGGCCCTAGGCGAGATGCCGTACAAATTTTCTGCCCAAGTGCTGGATAAAATTCAAAAAGTTATTAATGAATCTTTAGCTGAATCTTTAGCTGAAGCTACAACTGAATCCAGCGAGGGCTAATCCAATCTGTTGAAATTGCAAAAGGATTAAAAGAATCAAGTTTGGTTTCTACCCGTGCCATTTTTATCAAAAGTTGTTTTATGTCTTTTGATTGAGACATAAGGGTTTTGTTTAGATTTATAAATTGTTCTTTATCTATAATAATGTAATTATCAATTTTTGTATTGACAGTTAGTATATCATTATCAATTTTTGTTTTATGTGAGCCAACATTATAACTCACTGTTATTATTGTAGTTATACAAGCGATTGCTATACTAGCAATCGCTACAATCCACTTACATTTACTTTTGGTCTTGTCTGTCATGTCTGTCACGACCTTTTTTAAAATTTTCCATGCGGGCATTTGAATCTCGGCGACTTAAGCTTTCTCCTACATCCACCGCACCCTGCGGTTATCTTGCAGTTTTCTTCACACTCTTTACAAGCTGCTAATCGAGTTTTCAACATTTCTTTTCTGTTCATTAGTCTTTGATGATATAGGCGACACAATACCACGCCGGCCTGTTATCGGTGTCAGCCTTGTCAGGATGCTCGGATACCGGGTCTTGAACCGGCGTGGTGTTAAGCCCATCAGATGTTTCCGCACCATGTCGTACTTCCAGATATCCACCTGACCCAGTTTTCTGAATCCCAGTCGTAGCCCATGAGGCCACTGTTGCACCTGAGCCAGACTGAACCGTCTCTGGTCCAGCAGCCATGTGGAGGTGGTCGATGTGGTCGGAGTGATTATTTTCAGTTAGACCGTGATAGGTTTTTCCACCAGTCTCTCCGGGTACTGCATAATCTCCAGTTTGTCCAAAGGCGCCAGCAACGCCGCCAGACACTACGCCAGTGCCGTCGTATGAACCTACTACGAATTGACCCCTCATATCTGGTCTATCCCCTCCACCATCACAAAGGCTCCACCCAGAAGGTATGGCATTTATGGCTCCGCTCCACATCACAATAACACCGCTAGGAATTCCTCCCGCTTCTGCCCCACCAGCAGTAGGCACCACCATCGTTCCGCTGGCGGTCCCTGATACCACTCCGCTAAAAACCTGCGAAGTTGCGTTAGCAATTTGTTCTATATTTCTACTCATCTGCATGAGTGGGTTGCTTGATTTATCATTTCCTGTTTGGATGACGGTTGTGGAATCTGTCCAACGGATATTTCTCACGTAACCATCATGTACAAAAGGAACGACCATTGGATATTCATACGTTGTAGGGGACGAATTTTGAGAGGCATTGAAAGCTCTCAAGGCCATCTCGCTTGCAACGGCATTTAGCGCTGCTTGGTTTTGAACGGAGCTACCGTCGTGTTCGGCAAGGTAGTTTCCCATGTGCATGGGTCGGCTTGATGCTCTCCCAACTCCGTTGACTTCAACTTCTTTTTCATAAAACGGTTCGGCTGCTCTGTCTGCTGAATCCACGCTTTCTTGATAAATGATTGGAAAACTACAAGTATAGTTTTTTGGCATGGCTGCATTATTTCTAAGGAATGCATCTGTTGCAAATATTTTTGTAACTGCATCATCATATTTATCAAACAAATCTGAGTTGGTTGAACTGATTGAATCGGCATCCCAAAGCGAAAGTTCTCCCGTTGAGTGGTTGAACCCAACCACCATAAATGTCTGTGCTGCAACGACTTGTATACATTGCGCTATCGTTAGAGAATTAAAGCTCAAGTTTCTCGGTTTGTAACTTGTGGGCAGCGTACCCGAATTTACAAAAGACATTCCTTCTGGCATCAAGTTATTTATATACGAAATTACTTCTGCCCAAGTAAATTCAGAGCCACCATTAAGGGTCACCGTAATAAATTCTAAACCGTCTTCTGTATTTTTTTGTACGTTAAATTGCGTGTTTAAAATAACGTTTAAATCATTTCTAAGGTCATAGCACACAACTTCATAAAAATCATTTCCAGAAGATGCTCCGCTTTCTGAGTTCTCGCCAAAGTCGATAGAAGCTGGTGCGGCCCCACCAATTTGAACATCAAAGTCGTGAGTATGAATTCCTCTGAAATTGGAGTCGTTTAAAATTTCTGATGTGAGTGTTAACTTTTTGTTTGTGTTATCACTTTTGTTTATTTGAGCTTGAGGCTCATAGGCTAGAAACCGACCTATGCCCGGCTCAGTCGCCGAGGCATAGCTCTCGAAACTGTTTGGCACATAACATCCTTTAATAGGTGCTGAGATGCTGTAGTCTTTTAGGGTAATTTCATTCATTTAGATTTTTTATCTGGTTCAGTACCAAAATTAACTTCGAACTCACTTAACGATTCGAAATCTACTTGTGTTTTATCTTCTTTAGAGCGTCTTGGGTCATTTGGATATGTAAGTCCAGCGAGTTTGAAATTATTATTATGAATCCTTATGACATACCTCCAACTCACAGAGTAGAGTCTTAATCCATTATCTAAAATTGCCACTTCTGGCGTCACATCTCTTTGCATGATTGTGGAATATTTTGGTGCTGGAACTTGAGGAGATTTGTCGTATCTTGACGCATATCCCTGTTGTATAACATTAACAGTTTCCACAGTCTTTTGTTGCACAATTTGTTTTTCTCCCTTTTTCTTAGGCACATAAACTACCTTGTTAGAATTTATCATTATGCCGAGTGTTTCGACAAAATCCATGTATGGATTTTCTTTATGTTCTTTAGATAAATCTGTACTTAGAGCCTTTCTGGTTGGCTTTTTTGTTACTTTAGAAGAAGCTTTATCTTGTGGTTCTTTCTTATCCGTATCAGGTTTGTTGATAGCAACATTGAGGCAAGCATCCTCCAAGTCTCTAACATTTGATTGAAGTCCAGAAGACCCCATTAGAGGAATTTTTCTAGATTTTCCTTTTTCTGACCCCGGCGGCTTATCGGTCATACTAGCGAACACGTTTGTTTTTTTAGTGACATCAAACAGATTTTCTCCGGCTACAGTCCCGGTGAAAAGGAAATCAATTCTTGGTCCATAGATATTAGTTTTAATTTCTTGCTTTGTGAATATAAAACTATCTTTTTGTAAAGGAAGGAAGTAGTGCCTAAGCAAATTAAAAATTTCTCTAATGGCTATATCTTTACTTTGGCTACCATCAACTACGAAGTACCCTTGTAGTGTAAGATTTATTAACGCTCCAATCGTAGTGCTTTGAGAAAAATCAACATCGCCGGATGTTACAGTTTTTGGTCTTGTAAACTTTTCCTCAACGTCTACAAAAGAATAGTTCATTGTGACCCCATCGTTTAATACTTTATAAACTTGAGAAATCCTTTTAAAGTTTTGTGGAACTGCTACATTAATTTTTTCTTTAAAACGGTCTGGTGTAAATGCCTGTGAAGTTGTTACTAACTGTCCAGAAATTATTCTTTTTGTATATCCATCTCTATCAACGTTATAAGTTGTTTCTTTTGTAATAAGTAGAACATCTTCTCTTGATGAGCTTGGGCATAGTTTTTGATTAACAACTATTTCTGCTGAATATGCACAGGCCACTCCGCCAAGGAAGTTCTCTACAGTAAAGTTTGTACAAGTTGGTCCAAATTTAATATCTTGATTATCATTTGCTGTTGAGTGTTTTATATCATAAAATACAGAACCGTTGTGATTTACTATGAATCGTTGTCTTGGTTTTGATAATGAGTTCTTCATACTATCGAGCAAAACTTTCATATTTGCCTCTGTCGAAGCAGACAAAAATCCGGCGATGTTGAAAGTAGTTCTGGTATGTGTTAGTGTACGTCCACCATCACCAGAAAGTTGATTTTGCGAAGAGACAGACATAGTGGTCCAATCAAATTCATAGTCCCCGTAAGTAATCGTTCTTTTAAACATCGCAGCATCAGACATTAGACCATCCTTATGTAATTTAAACTTTTCAGTTCGCTCATCCAAAGGTTCATTTGGTTTTCTGCTTTGTTATAATCTTGCAGCATAAGATTCTTAAAAGCCTGCATAGACTCTTCTATTCCCTTCCTGCTATTACAAGTTGAATTCATGCCCATGTATACATTTTGCTGTGCTGGGGGAACTGCTGTAGGTTCAATCTCGGGCCTTTCTGGACCTCCGGGTCCAGCAGCACCAGTTTTACCTACTGGACCTGACGCCCCGCCTCCAAAAGCTTTTGGATTACGTGGCTCCCCCTTATCAGTTATTAATTTTTTACTAACCAAATAATCTTTCATAGCATTAAAGAAATCAAAACCAACGCCTTTTTCTTCATCATCTTCTATTCCAAATAAGCTTTTAATCCAATCTCCGATTGAATTAAAAACATCTCCTATTGCATCCCAAACTTTCCCTAGTAGACCACCAACCCAAGTAAACAAATCAAGAATTTTACCCAAAACCCATAAAATTGGTTTAAGCACATTTACCAGCAAAGTTATAATCCTAGCCAAACCACTCAACACGGCACCTAGGAATTTCCAAACTGGTCCCAACTCATCAAATACCTCAGTTAAAGCTTCTATAACTTCGAAAAATCCTTCGAATAGCGGGGCCATTGAATTGCCCAGCTTAACAGCAAAATGTTGGAGATGTACTTGGTGTTTCAAAAATACTTTAGCCGTTGCTGCGGACCATTTGCTAAGCTTAGAAGCCAAACCATACAATGCAGCCGATAAAATTAGTGCAAATTTCCATATTTTTTTAATTGCTTTACCAAATCCGCCAAATATTTTACCAAATTTTCTAAAAATATTAGAAAAAGTTTTACCAAATTTTCCAAAAATACTTTTAATATTTTTGGAAAATTTGGTAAAACTTTTTTTAACTTTCTCAGTATCATAGTCAATCTCCATTACTGGTCTTTTAACAATATCAGTACCACCGCCACCGCCACCGGCCCCGGCTGTACCACTTAACGTCTGCCCCCCCATACCACCAGCAACACCATAAGCAATCCCCCCAGCAACAGCAGCACTAGCGGCACCAGCACTAGCGGCACCAGCACCAGCCGCAGCCGCAGCAGTTCCAGCACCTATAGCACCGCCTATAGCAGCGCCACCAGCAGCCGACGCCCCTCCACCTTTGCGTTTGGTATCATCTCCAACACCTTGACCACCTTTAATGCCGTCGGCTTCGAATTCTAGTTTTACACGGTATGTTTTAGCCATTAATTTAACCCCTTAAATGAAGCATAATCGTATTCAAGTCCTACTATCCTATATGCCTGATGAACCGTTAAGTATTCGTGGTCATTTATTGATATTAAATCTATAGCAGATTCAGAAATTTGTTGAACCATTTCCATTGTACTCACAATTGCCCCATCACCCTCAGTATCATCAAAATCATCAAACAAATGTATTACTTGTGAGCAACTTGAGGCTATGGTTAAAACATCCTTTGCAGCTTGGGTATTGCGGTCTAGCGAATCTTGCGAAGTCTCCACAAAAATTCCTACACCAAGAGTCCAATCTCTACGCCAGTTTCCTCCACCATAATCTGACAGCGATAATGTTCCCTCATATGCCAATTGTATTGTATTTATAGCATCCTGATGTAGTGCCATAATTGTGCCGACTTGGTAAATATTTCCTATACCAAGACTAACTCTAGATGGAATATATGCCTTAGCAAATTCGGTTATTAATGCCGCCCTTATGTTATCTATTGATGTTTGTATTTGCATGTCGCTCCTTAAGTTCCAGATGCACAAATACTTGGACACACTGTAGCCAATGCGTCGTCTATTGTTTCGGCCCCCGCTCCAGCAGAATTAAGTTGTTTATCATAATATCTTGTGAAAAAA
Source organism: Desulfobacterales bacterium (assembly GCA_019038815.1). GTDB lineage: Bacteria > Desulfobacterota > Desulfobacteria > Desulfobacterales > Desulfobacteraceae > Desulfobacula. Next base: position 14,508 of record JAHOYS010000258.1, read on the forward strand.
TTCTGGAACACAGCGTCTCTTGAATTAGCGGTTGTTACATCCACATAATCGTCTATAATCCAATCTGTTGCTCCCGGCACAATATTGTATGCCACATTTCCAAAAATAAATGCTGGAGCTATGATTAGGTCATCAATTAAAATTTGTTTGTCAATTGTTACTGTATCGCTGTCAGTCCAATCAATGAATACCGTTAGTTGGTCTTCATCTCTTGTCGCCGGTAAAGAGAAGAAAACGGAGTAGAGTTGCCATGTTCCGGCTAAGGTACTTGGGTTGGCACTGAAAACCTCAATCGGAGAACTGAGTGTTTCATTTTCTGTGTCAATAAAAATGGCTAGATTTGAAGTACCATCCACTTCGTTCTGGTCTTTGAGTCTAACTGTCATGCAATATATTGTATTTTTATCCAGAGATAAGTTTTGGGTCAGAGTTGCAATCGTTGTACCCAGTGTTCCCTCACTGTCGGCTTCTAATAACAAACAGGAGTCTCCACGGTATTGGTTGGTCTCTTCTATCTGTATCAATGCTGCTCCGGCGTCGATGGTCCAGCTTTCTGGTTCATTTAATGTCCATGATTCGAAGTCTCCATTAGAAATTAAATTTGAACCAATGGATGCTGAAGCTGTATCACTGCCATTACCTAAAGGTCTCCAAGATGTTCTGCTAAATTCTAGCTTTCCGGCCACAGAAAAAGTTGGACTTACAGACCCGGTAAATCTATCTGATGTACATCTGAACTGTACAACCTCATCAAAAATACCTTCAGCATCATTACCATCGATATTAACTACAGAAGCAAGAACTGTACCATCACCAGTATTACCGGTAGCAGAAACAGAGGGAGTAGTTATTACATTGGCGTTAATTGTTTCAGAGTCCTCAATCATCCTAAGATTAAGAAGGTTAAGAATTTCATCAGAATCGGTTGTGGTTGCAATTAACTCATCCTTGAGAGATGCTAAAACCTCGTCCACATATGTTAATCCAAGACCTATAGTTTCTTCTAGTCCTGTAGCTGACGAAATAAATGATTCAGTCAGACCTATAGTTTGCTCCGATTCAGACGTTGCGTATTCATCTAATGCGGCTTCAACGTAATCAGAAGCTATTAATGTTTGAACATCAAGCATACGATTTGACATACAAACATATACTCCGATTTTACTAAAAATATCTGTGTAATCTACTGCCATTATTTTTTTCCTATTGTATATTCGTTGACTGTATATCCAGTCCTTGGAGCAGCTAAATTATTAAGAGCTATTGCCAACTTCATTTTATCTTCCTCGTCAGGGAAAATTCTTAATAGCAACTGTTGCTTATATTTACTAAGGAATTTTCCCTTATCATCTCTAGGTGCAACCGCTGTTAGTAATATCGCTTCTTGATATTTATTTTTAGCATCAATTCTATCAGCCTCTTTAGCTAAAATCAGTCTGTCAGCAGGATGCATAGCAATTAAATCTTTTAAAGTAATTGCACCTCTGAAGGCGATGGCGAGGTCACACGCTCCTCTAATTGCTTTTTTTTTACATCATCCTTAGCAATCTCTTTTACATCACCGAATTCTTTATCAAAAACAACCATCACTTCTTCTAACAACCCCATTGCTTGTGAGCCAGTTAGCCCATCAATATCAAAAATTTTCTTTACACAATCTATATTTTCAATATTATTAGAACCTAGACTATCAGATTCATCTACCATGATGACTTCTGATAGAGATTTCGCTAAATCAATTAGGTCATATCTTTTGATATTTCCTTCTTCAATTTCTATTTCTAATACTTTTGTTTCTATGTCGTTTAACTTAATCATAATACTCCTTTTCTTTTAGTTATGAAACAGCGTAATGCTCTCCTGTTGTTGGGTCAGGAAGCAACCTAAACGTTATTGGTCCTTGTCTTAATCTTGAGCTTAATAATATTTCTATATCATTAACCACTAGTGCAGTGCTGGCTATGAAGGTTTGGTTATTGTTGTTACGTGTGTCAACAGGTGAAATATTAAGAATACCTCCTAAAGCTGACATGAGTTTACCAACATTGCCAAAGATGTCTCCTTGGCTTGCCGAACCACCGTTTGCTGCATACAATGCTGGTAGCATCTTTGTATACTCTACGAAATCAAATTCAACAAAACAGTTAGAACCTGCAACAAGCATATCTGTTACACCTTCTCCATGTTCATCAGTCATAATATCACGCTGAAGCTTTTCTTCTCGTAGCGTTATGCCTTCTGCTGTTGTACCAACAGATGTTCCTGCGTATAAAATATTGTAAGGTCCGCTCACAAATTGGTAGGCCATAATTTATCCTCTCATGGCGTTCTCAACGCCTCTATCTGTATATTTATCCGGGTTGAACAGGCGTCTTCTGGTATCCATTATCAAACTATATTGTTCGTGGCTGCCTATGTTAAAACCCTTATCAGTTAATTCTAATTCAGTTGACCTCATCAGCCGTCCTGTATCATATGCTCTTTTTTTAATTTTTCTTTTAATTTCAACAAGAACAGACTCACCAATATCTTTGATGATTTCTTTTCTAACTCTGTCCATTTCGCTTTGTGGTATTTTATACATATTTATTGCCTATTAATTGTGCTCACTTTAGATTTATTAGTATTGGCTCTTCTCTGGTCTGAAGTAGGAATAGCAAGTCTATGTAGTTGTTCAATGCATTCTGTTTTCATTTCAGTAACCTGTGTCGGTTCTTGTCCTGTTCTTGTCCATAAGCCACACCAAGTAAGTCTTGCCGCCAAGGTCTCAATTTCAGCACTAGGAGTCGAAGAAACCTCAACGTCAGAGTTGATATGTCGCAAATAGTTTGCCACTGTGTTCACTGAATCATCAATGTAAAGTTGAACAACTGCGTCTACGACATTATCCGAATCATTAGGGTCGGCGGTTTCATCGTCATTAGACAACTTAACCAAAAGATTAGTTCTGAAATACTGCTTCATTTTTGCTACTGTTAAATATGCCATAATTAATCAGCCAAAAATATCTGGGCTGTAACTCCAATTTTATCTTTTATAAATTTTTCTATATCTGCTTCACTATAAAAACTTTGAATGTTTAATCCAACTCCTTGGTCCAACTGTTGACTTTTCAAAGAGGTATCTTTTCCAATTTGATGGTAAGCCATTCTAATGCACTCCAAAATTAGATTCTGATGAATGTACAACTCATCTTCTTCGTCACCAGAGTCAGGATTAAACCCAGCCTTGTATTCAACTATCACGAAGTTCTGTCGATTGTTCTGAATCGAAGAAAAGAAAATCGGTGCTGAATCATGTTCAAAACCATCGAGTAGGCTGATAGCCCCAACATCTGCGTGAAGCTGATATTTCAAACTCGCTGGACTTACAATATCTATTTCAACGCTATTTTCAGTGAACTCGACATTCGTCAGTTGCCAAATATCAAGCGAAGGTACGTTCTTAACCACCACCGCCGAGACATTGGGTATGTCTGAATTAATTTTATTTACTAGAAGTTGTATCGTTGGATAGGTATTAAAGTCTAGTTCGGTTACAGTCTCCACCCCGACAGAACTGATGCTCTGGATAACCAAAGCTCCTTCTCCTGTCTTGCCTGAATTACGGTTCGTTGATTTACCACCAGCGGTTACTCGTAATTCAGAGCCAGAGTGTGTCAAAGTCATTCCCGATTGTAAACCAGATGAAATTCTTTTAATATATTTAACTGGCCAATTCTTAACGTTTATATCCCGACCCCTATGGGTTATAACTTTTTCTCTGTAGTCTCGCTCATACAAAAATCTATCAGCAATTTTTTCCACTTTACTTTGCATAAAATTGGCAAGGTCAGTCAGAAGATAGTCTTTGTCTGTATCAAGATAATCAAGATTTAAAAATCTTTTAATCTGATTTAGACTTATTAAACTATAATCGCTGAGCGTTGGAGGGGTAACCCCCTCTGGCCCTTCCGGGTCAACAATTCTTCCTGACCAGTAGAAACGGTCATCATTTATTTTTAAGTCAAGTGGATTGGCATCTGTATCAGAAGTTCCAGACTCACCACCAGAGCCTATCACCGACTTCACATAGTATATAACTTTATACCACCCATTAGCACTGGCTGGCATATCGACGGTAAACAAATTATTATTTGTCTCCGTCATGTCGATAACGTAGTCATCCCAATCAGCCAATACTTCTGCAACGTAGGTTGCAGAAGTTGGGTTGTACCGATATGAAGTGGACTCTTGGATTAACGTGCAGTATATTTCAAAACTGCCTTGATTATAAACATATAGCTCGTGCATTAGCAAAAACTCCAGTTGCTTTTCAAATTCTCTCCTTTACCTTACGCCGACAGGGGGCTTTCGCCCCCCATCAGGTAAGGAGTAACAAACTTTTTACGTTACTTCTGAACCGGTGGAACTAGTAAGCCCAAGAATACTGACGTGTGAATACGCCTGCGAATCGGGTCCAACAATATCATCGCTGAGCCACATCTGACCTGCCCATCGACTAACCGTTCGGAAAACCGTAACATCGTTCTGGAAGTAAAAGTGAATTGACTCATCGGACTTAATTGATTTTTGAGCCAAGTAGTATTCTTTAAGGTCAACCAAGAATAAATCTCCCTTTACCCCAAGATTCTTACAATAGTGGGTTTCAATATACGGCAGGCCCATTAAAGTATTATCAGGGGCACCTGATACCCCATTTGGCATAAAGACATATCTGCCCGCATCGTCGGTCATGGCATAAATAGCGGTTTTTGCTTTTGGAGTTGCCAGCCAAACCACATCTCCATTCTGATAAGAGCTTGGAAGAATCTGACTCATCATGGTTACAATATCTGTAAATTCGATACTCCCCGCCGTCGCCCTTTGAGTGGTAAGGTGACATGGAGCAGTCAGCATCGGTTTAACATTCGCTGAAGTCGAACCGTCTGTTATAATGGCCTGCAAAAGCTTACCATTAATTTTCTGTCCGGCATCGTCTCTGATGAATGCAGCCATATCAACCGCACTATCTTCAAGCAGTTCATCAGTCACCGGAGTGAACGTGATAAGCTTTTCTAAAACCATGGTCACTTGGCCGAATACTGGGCTGGCCTCGGTTTTTTCACCGGCCTCGGCTAGCCAATACGCCGTTATTCCTTTACCACTCGACCGCCAAGGAGTTGACTCGCTGGTGGGAATAACTATGCTCTGACCATTGGTAATTGTAAATTTTCTAACTCTCGAAAGAATAGGAGAATCGTCAACACCAACCCTTACGATTTCACGCAGAAACTCACGGTCAACGGTGTTTCCGCCAGCAGTTGCAGTTCCAACGTTTGCATAGGTGGTAAGAGCTTTTTCCTCAGACTCAGAAATTTTGCGATTAGCAATTTTCTTTAACTGAATACCGGCAATTTCCAAATGATTAACTTCTTTATCCAAACTCTTGGTTGCTATTTCTGCATTTTTTTCATTAACGGAAATCATCTTTTCCAACTTCTCATTAATAGGAGCCATCAGTTCGTTGGTGATTTTTTTCACTTCAACGTCAGTAAGACCCTGTTCATCTACTACTGTGTAGCCTAACGTATCGTAGGCTTTTTGCTCATCCTCTGTGAGAGCGTTATAATCTTTTCTAGATACTTCTTTCATAATAATCCTTATTAAATAAATATATTTGATGTCATTTGACATATCCATTATTTGGCTCGTGCTCGCTAAAGCACACCAACTCAAAGAATTATCAACTCTTTAATCTATGAAAATCTGACCTGTCTTCTTGGCCATTTCCATTGCCAACTCTTTGGCAATTTGGGCCTTCACGAGATTCGGGTCGGTTCTCCTTGTTATAATGTATGGCTTGACCGCCTTTTTCTGCGAAATTTCAGCCACTACCTTTTCAGCCTTTTCTATTTCTTCTCTTTTAATATCCTCTGACTTTGTTTGCATCTCAGGTTCAACTACAATAGGCTCAATTTCTATTTCTTTAGAATTAACTTCTTCTTCGATAGTCTTAACAGCAAGCATTTGAGCCTCTTCATTAGCTGGCATAGATGTTAGGCTGAAACCAATTAGTTTAGTTTTAGAATAAACTAATTCCGCTTCATCCCCAAACATGCTCTTATCTTTTTTAGTTGGCATTCTACGTTCTACAGGCATGAAATCAACCGATGCTTTTAGAAGTCCAGCCTTGGCTAAGGCATATGCTTTGTCTGGATAGAACTCTTGTATTTCAATACCTTCAGGCTTTTCTGGGAATTTAATACTGGCAATTACTTTGTTGCCAACTTTTTCTATCCCAGTAATTTTTGCAGAAGGCTGGTCTGACCTGTGGTCTAACCAAACAATGTCCCTAGCTCCTTTTTTGATTGCAGATAAATCCATGCCGTCAATCAAAAGCACTTCTTTGTCCTCGTCTAAAATCTCGGAGGTGATGATAAAAGTTGCTGTACGGTCATCTATACTAACATCTGCACCGATTATCCCTTTAATGTGTTTATTTAAATCCATGTTTATTTTTCCTTTTCATCATCGTTATTAAATTCATCAGAAGAACCACGGGGCTTTCTCTCTTCGTCAGACTCTTCCTCTTCTTTAGGCTCGTCTTCTAAAGCTTCTGGTACTTCTGGTGCATCATCTTCTGAAAAACCAAGTTCCTCACGTACCTTTTCTGCACTAATAATTCCAGCGTCCTTAAGAGAAATTAATCTTGCTTCTATTTTCTCCTCGTCTTTTGGAATAATTCCGTCATATGCTAAAAACACATCTTCTTCCATTCCATATAAAGGAAGTAAGAACTGATTTAGTGTGGCTTCGTCCATGTGACATATGTGTGAGATAGTATCTCTCATCCAAGCCTGTTCTGAAATATAAGAAGACGCAAGATTGGAATCATTTCCTTTTATTTTAGAAATTGGAACGCCAAGGGCAAATGCTATCTCTTCAATTTTTGCTTCATAAGAATCTTTCAAAGAACTTTGATTTCCAAAATCAATTGTTGGCGGCTTTGCAAATTTAACCTGCTCGGAATTATAAACTAAAATGCGACCCGCATTTCTAGTTCCTCTGAACTTGTTATTATACGCCCTCTCGAATTTTGTCATCTGGTCTTTAGTTCCATTTGGAATACCAGCAGTAACGCTGACTTGTCCCAAATTTTGGAATATAGCTGTCTGGAAGTCGTCCAACGCCTTTAACCAGTTCAGAGCCACCCAAGCTGGTTCTACAAGACTCTGACCGTAGTACAAGTCGTGTGGGCTGTAGTTACGACCATGAATTATTTCATTGGGTGGAAGTTTTTCTCTGTTGTGTGGGTCTCGTCCCCACCAATAATTTTTAATTAATTTGGGTCCAGTTTTATATGGTTCTATAACCATATACTCGGATGGGCATACCCATAAGCCAGAAGGCAAGCCACCAGTAAATCGCACTTGCATATAATAATTTCCACTTAGCTGAAGCTCTGTTATTCTAGCGGCAGTCATTATGGTGCCATTACTTCTGCTTTGACGGTATTGAGCATTACCCTGACCAAGTAAAACCAGCAGGGGATGCATTCCTTCTACCTCAACAAAATTTTGTCCATAATCTATATACTTTTGCATTACCGAGGCTGATGGTTTAGTATCAAATCTTCCTTGTAAAAATGCTTTAGTTCTTCCCGATAAAGGTCTAAGCTTCCACGGAGATGATTCTGACATCTGTTTCACAGTTCGCCCACCTGTCCATGCAAACAGTTTGAGAGGAATTGTGCTAACTGTTTTCGAATTCAAATTGACACAACCCGACAGTATCGGATTAGTTTTAAACATCTCTACAGCCCTAATGGCACTAAACTGCGGTATTAGCCTATCCCCATGCTGACCAAATGTGTATAAGGGCATAACGCCGTGTTGGGCTGAAGTAGTTGCTATTCTTGAATCCCGTTTGTTGAAAAATATTGATTTTATTTTATTAAACATTCATTAACTCCACATATCGTCGTCATCGAAGCTGTCGTCTTCACTTATGACGTAATCAAAGGCTGGTTGGTTATCTACAGTTAAAAAAACATATCTAGTACTGTCGATTGCATGGTTATATTTACTTATTGGTTTGTCCGTATTTAAATCGTTTTGATAACAGGAAAACTCATCAAAAATACCGGCAGGTATTCTTTTTTCTTTTAATAGTTCACAATTACTTTTTTGACAATTCTTGTCAAAAAATATACCTTCATGATTTAATCTCGTTTTAATTAAATCAATACCAATCTTTATTCCGTCTTTACATTTTTTAACAGGATTGATAGAAAGTCCTGCATTTCTTATCTGCTCAATGCTTCTCGGCTCTGCTGAGTCTGCAACAATACGTATGTTTTCATACCTTTTTCTAATGTCCTTTAAAATATCAATCCACTCAGATATTTGTTTTTCTGAATAAATATGAGTTTCTAATACGTATGCAATTTCTTTTCTAAATCCGATTACTACGGCAGCACCAGCAGTCCATCCAAAGTCAACACCAACATATACAAAATCAAATTCATCAGGAAAATCTTTTCTATCCCTACAATGTTCTTCCTGACTAAATTCATCAAATACTAGGTTGTCGCCCATGGCCCAAAGACCATCTAGCAATCTTTTCTTTTGAACACCCGACAATGATTCTGTCAAGTTTTCCATATAGTCTTTACCAGCATTAGTCCAATGACATAATTTTTCATTACCCTCTACATGGTGAAAGTGTTTTGGGTTACACTTATGTCCAACAAAAATTCTTTCTCTCTTGGGGCTGGGTTTTAAAAACCTCTGGTTAAGCCAATGCTGTGGCCATTGTGGATTAGTACAGACCAATACCTGCCGCCAAGATTTTCCTGTCTCTGGGTCTATCAAATGAGTACAAGACATTCTTGTAGTAATCGCACCAAAATCTTCTTCAGTTAGCTCGTGTCCCTCATTGATATATACAATATCGAATTCGGCGGACATGATACTATCTTTATTATCCATTCCTTGACAGACAAGTTCTGAGCCGTTTTTATACATATAAGACTGCCGATTGGCCCGCCTAGGGCCACCAGCGACCAAGTAATGAGATTGGCCTAAAATTTCATCTTCAAATGTCTGTAACACACTCTGACTCATGCTCGTTTTTGTTTTTCTTAAAATTAAACCTCTTGCATTTGGGTAAAGACTCATCAACACATGTAGCTTGCTTAGAATTGTAAAAGTTTTGGAAGACCTAGTTGGCCCCTCTACCAACAATTCAAAAGCTTTAGATTTTATAACCCTTTTGCTCTCTCGTTGATTTTTAAATTTTTTCCCCATTAAGCCCCAAAACTGGTTTTATACTCTGAGCGTTATACTCAGCGAATTCTTTTTTATTCACGAAAATTCTAGAAGGCGAACCTACGTATTCTAGATACTCATTCATATTTTTTCTTTTCTTTCCAGTCATCTGCTCTTTTTCACGGTCTCCATTCTTGTCTAAATACGAATAGATATAACACATACATTTCTTTTTATGTGCATATGCTTCCTGCACAACCGTATCAACTGTTTTTGAGTCACCTTCAGCCACAGTTCGATTCAACAAAACGTCTTTATCTGTGTCGCAATAGACTCTTTTAATCCTCTTTTTCATATCACTCCTTATAATTTGTTCCACTCTTTACCAGTGAAAACAATCGGTTCTCCCTTTGTTGTAATGTCGAGCTTCTGTTCGTTCAACCCACATATCCTAGCTATGTCTGACATAAACTTTCGATATTGTTCTAGCACTTTTGTTTTCTCGCCAGTGGTCTCTGCTTTTTCAAACAACTCATTGCAAATTCTCAGTTTGCTTTGTAATGCAGTTTTAACTGCATTCTGCATATCTCTAATGTTATCTTCTTCGAATTGTTTTTTGGCTCGGGCTACAGCGGTCTGAACTGTACCTATTGCCAGACCCATCTTTTCACCAATTTCTTTAAGGGTATAACCCTCGGTAGCCAAAATGAAAGCGTCTCTACACCTTTTTTCTGCTCTTATTAAAAATGCTCCATGTTTATTTTTTTTAGGATTTGGTCCCATATATCCCCTTATCTACTGTTGGCGTCCATTTGAATTTTAAGTTCGTCTATATCATCTTGGAGTGCTTCAATATCTATTTCTGTATCCTCGACCACAATATTTTCGACGGCTAGATGGCCCTCCACTGCGTCACTGATGACCACATAGCCATCGAAACTGGCTGCTAGACCACTAATGAGGCATACATAATCGCCCCCGGCAATCTCAGTGAAAGATTTAGTAAGCCCCGTGGTTACTTCTACATCAGCCGTGGTATAAACTGTTTGTATAAGAGTCATACCTGTGAAGCTTAGACCAAGTACTACTTTATAGTTATATGTTACTGCCATTTTTATTCCTTAATATAGGGGGTTGGCCGTGCCATCAGTTAAGCCTACGGTCCCGTCTTTAAATACCAATTTACTTTGTGTTGAACTGTAATAAATGCTAAAGTTTGGAGCAGCTGCGTCAGCTAATGTCGTCGGACTAATCGTGGCATCACCTCTGATGCTCATGCCTAGTACCCTATCCAAGTAGATTTTGAAGTGGGCTTCTACTGGTGGGGCTACAATGGTCGGTGCGTAAGTTCTAGTAATTCTAATATATTTAGCAGACGTTATTGCATCGCCGTCAGAGGCATTTGAAGCTGCCCAAGCACCGGGAGCGGACCAACTAATCTGCCCCGACTGTTGGAACCCGGTTGTACCATCCGTTAATATTGGTAGTGTTGCCCATGTGTCATTCCCGGTAGAATACTCAAATGTAGCAACAATATTCTTACCACCACCACCTAACTCCGTATATTCAAGAACTTCAAAATCAATGGCATTACCGATTAGGATTTTATCGCCATTAGCCCCAAATATAGTCATATCTGTAGTGCTAGTATCCAGAAAAGCCGTGCCTGCTTGTGGTGCCCCTGTAACTCTATCGGTTGTTACCCCGCCAACAGCCACGAAATCATAGCCGTAGCTTGGGTCAACTGCGGTTGCACCTTGTACAATCACGGCGTTAGTGAATCCGGGAAGTATGCGTAGTGCTGTCGTGTTGGCATCTGAACCATTAACAGTAACGGCCAAGTAGGCATCAATTTCTGTCGTGGCGTCTGCACTAGTTGCTTCAGAAACATCCACCCTGATGCCCATCCCTCCACCAGTATCACCGGGCTGTAGGTCTCCAGATTGATAATCAGCAACAATTGCTTGTACCGCATTATATCCGTTAGCTTTAGCTTCAAAAAAGCCACCGTCAACACCATCAGCCCCGGCTTCTAGCTCTACTTCAAACATATAGTTAGAATACTGGCTGCCAACCCAATCATTTGAATGTACATCAAAATGGCCCTCGCTGTTGCATTGGAATTCACTATGGTATCCGTCTCCCATAACGATTTGCGGATGAGTTATTACATAGTATCCAAAATCGGCCAAGTCGTCATCCCATCCCATTGTGTGCAGAACGACATTATCAGTATCAATGACGGCAGCAATTGCCGCCATCGCCCCTCTCTTGGCTCCAGTCCTAACAATTATCCAGCGGCCAACATCATCTGAATCGAAAGTTCCGGCGAGGTCTGTCATAAGAGCCTCAAAAGAACCACCCGTCAGGTCAAAATCTGCTTCATGTGCTGTGTGGTCGTCGATTATATCGAGTCCACCACTATCAAAGCCTATAAGGGAGCCGCCCCATTCCAGAGCTTCACTTCTAATACCTGATGAAGTGTAAAATCGTCCGTTGCCCTGTATTTGTGCAAGGGTAGCGTCAGAACTATCTGTCCATGTTTGTAGGTTAGCCGTTTGTGAGGCGTTGCCCTTGACAATTGATTGTACAACATCGGTGGCACCACCAACAGTACTTACGCCCGTAGTAAGAAAGTCGCCAGTAGTCTCAATATCCGTATCGTCGAAGTCGGCTGTGCCCGCCGTACTATAATCCAAAATAACATCTGTGCCGCCCAAGGCGAGTAGTTGCCGTGCATCCCAATTGATAGAATTACCTGCTGATGAATCCTTCAGCAGCAGGGTGTTCCAGTTGAGGACTTCAGCGCCAGCCGAATGCATAGTACCTACCGACCAGTCAAGAGCAGCTGCTCCGCTGGTCATAAGTTGCTCAATATCCAGGTCTATGACGGTCGTACCACCCGTGTCTTTGAGTTCTCGGTTGGTCACATCAAAAGCATTTTTGGCACTATCGTCTATAATATCAGAAACGCCAGTCAAATCGTTGGCATCAAGGTACAGGTCGCCAGACAGGTTCATAGTACCAAACGCACCATTGCCAGTAGTGGTTATGTCGCCTGCGAACGTCGCATCGGCGCCCTCAAACTTCATCGGCTCGACTACGGCTCCGTCTAACATCGTGTGGAACGCCCACTTGGACGTTTCGTCATCGACAGTAGGGTCAAGCCAACTGACTTCCAGGTTAGCGGCTTGGGAAACCCCTCCGCCGCTCTCTTCGAGTTGCATCAACCATCTGAAGCCAAGGCCTACTCCACCAGAACCACCCCCACGAGCCAGTCGCATCGTGTGGATAGTGAAGATCTCATCTGCAGAGACCTTCGCTTGCTGTGACAATAGACCAGAACCCTCTATACCGCCTGGATTGATTGACAGGTCCTTCTGCGCAACCAGAGCACCACAATTTGCTTCAATTTCGTCGGAACCCTCATCCCAAACTATAGAACCCGAATTGGTCAGCCCGAGGAAATTGATAGTGGAGTCGGTTGCGGCCGTCGCATCTCCAAGATTGAACGTGTGGCCGATGGTAAGGTCGCCTGTGGTCGTTATGTCACCTGCTTGGAAATCAAAATCTCCTGCCGAGTCAATAGACAAGAACGTGGCCCAAGCCCCACTATTGTATTTCAAATCCAAGTCACCGGACGTGTTGTTCCGGACAAACCCATATCTTGTGGCGGGCGTAGCACCAAAAGTTAACGGGATGTTATCATACATCCTGAACCCGTTGGTTGTTTTTTCATCTATAAATGCGACTGGTGCCCCAGCCTCCAGAAACCTCCACCCCGTCGCAGCGTCAATATTGAAGTAGCCTAATGAATCAATGGACAACTTACCCCACCACGTAGAACGGTCATCAAATCCATTAATCTGTATGCCAGCGGAGTGAGCAAGTTGATTTACCTGCATAAACCCAGCATCAATATCGCCGGTAGTCTCAAGGTCCGTGTCGCCGAAGGCTGCTGTGCCCGCCGTACTATAATCCAAAATAACATCTGTGCCATCTGTAGCAAGCAGTTGCCTATCTGTCCAATCTATTGAACTTTTACCAGACGTATCATCTAAAAATTGAGAATCAGCATCTATAACTGCTATGCCCGTTGATTCGTTAATTACGCCCGTAGTTACCTCATTAACATCTATAATATCGCCCGCATTAGTAGGTGACAAAGTAGTCCCAGTTCGGGTCCAAGGTCCAAATGCACCAGTACCATCAGAGGCGATATTCAGCCACTTGCTAGTGGCTGAATTATATCTTAATATATCATTATCTGCTATGCTGGATATGTTGACATCATCAACCAACTCCGATAATCTTTGTAAAATTCTAAATGCCATTAGCTAATCCTTAATTTATTCATGAAAACTTCCCTACTGTTTACATTCTCTTCCAACCTTGTCATAACCTGCTCGATTGGAGTATATGGCAGTATCTCATTATCGCTGCAACAAATTATTTCTTTTTTTAATTTTACAGCTTGTTCTTTACACCACAGCAGCCCCTCTGTGGTACGGTCAACGAAGGTGTCTAAATGAAGCTTAGTTGGACCAAAAAAGTTCTCTCCCTGCTTAGCACAATCAACTCCGGCAAAAATTATAGGATTAAATCCAAGATTACACGCAATTTGAAACAGTAGGGGTGTTGCCGTTCTAGACCCGTGTAATCTTAGTAAATTTTGATGAAAATCCCACTCTCCAACTATTTGGCGATATTCAAGCCTTGGTAACGCCTTACAACAGTTTTTACGGCATAAAATAAGAGAATCCCTTGCTAATTCGTCTATTTCTTCCTGTTCTTCGATGTTTTTAGTATAAACCGACGCATCTTGAAAGAAAAGAATGTTCGGAGTCAGCATTTTATAGGCTCTATTTACTCCAATAGTAAAATAAAAATCTTCTAGCTCCTCTGCATATTCTTCTAGACAATTCAAAGACGGTCCACAACCCAATAAAAAGCAGGGGATATTTTTGAACATCCCCGGCCATTCATGCATAATTTTTTTTCTAACCTCAAACCGAAGTCTATATCGAAGAGGTGCTCTCTGAACTCTTCCTGCCATACTAGTCCTTTAGTGACTTGACAACTTTTTTGGTGCTTTTATCCTGATTTTCAGCCAATTTGTTGTTGAAAGCTTCTCTATCGTCTGGAAGCAACGTATCTTTGGCTTTCTGAACACTCTCTACGATGTCCTTCGTTATTTTACCCTTTGTAACGGCCTGATAAGCTCCGCCCAAAATAGGAAGTGCCGAGAATAAAGGTTTTGCAAAAACAGATACACCGGGAATAAAAGTAGCTCCGAATAGTAATGCAATTCCACCTAAAGAAAAGAAAATTATATTACGACCTGCAATCCATAGACGCTCGATGAGAGATAAATCTCCGCCTCCGGCGGAGATTTTACCAGCCTTAGTATCTAACAATATCGGCTTCCTGTTAATGCTCCCCTCTATAGCACTCACGCCAAACGGAGACATTATGCGTGCCCCAAAATACTTATCTGTGGCTGTGTAACTCTCACCCTCGTAGGAATAGTTCTTACCCTCTTCTCCTGTTTCAACAACAATTTTTATTTCGTATTCATCAGGTAATTCTTTGACGGCCTTCACAATATCTTGGACCAGTGGCGGTGAAGCCTTCTCTACTTTAGTCGCTGGCTCACACCCAATACAAAACAACATGGCGAGACATAATAATTTATTCATTTGTATACCTCTTGATGAGTATGGTTGTTTTGGTAGAGCCTTTAGTAATATCACTCGATGTGATACTAGGCCCGGATTTGCGTGCAGTCACGTCTGTCTTTGCAAAACTGCATCCCGATATTAGTAGTAGCATGATAATTAGAAATTTTTGCATAAGTTCTCCCCTTTTAATGTAGCACTTACATCGTTTTAACTGCGAAATTCTGTATAATCCTTAGTCTTTAACCACTTCCTTCTCAGTCGTCTGAATTTTCTTCGGTCCATACTCGTTTTAAAAGAATCCTCATTGGCTTCCATAAGGTCATCAGAATTATGAAGCCGCCACTCATGTTTAATAATGCATTTATCTATAAATTTTTGTTTTCCCTCAGTTACGATTGTTAAAAAGTTGTCACAACAGTGCGTGGTAAAGTCTGGATGATATAAATGAGTCATACCGTCATACATCCGGCGTCCCATTATGGTCAGCGTGCAGATGTTTCTTTGTCTGTTATCGAAGTACCATAGCAACCCATCTAAATCGGGAAAATACTTCTCCATATCATTCCTAATAATATCATCATACCCTTTTATCTGAGGTATTTGGTCGTCAGATACTAACACCACTATGTCCCAAGGTGTGTCTGGCACATCTGAATTGCAAGCTTCAATCTTTGTTTTACTATTCCCAAACTTTATAGAACAATTTTTAAGAGATTTAACAAACTCAATGATATTGTCATTGTTCATAGAGTCGTCCCCCCGGTCGGCAGATACTACAAATTCATAATCATCTTTATTTGTCATAAACTCTAAGTACTTGGTAATAGTAGACTTAAACAGTTCTGGACGACTTCTAGTTGGGTACTTTAGAAGCAATTTTAATCCCATTTTTTCTCCTTTTTTAATTTATCTAATTTGGTCTTTAAACGGCATAACAACTCCTTAATAAATAAGTTTATATTATACCTTATTCCAACCTAAAATACCAGTTAAAACATCATCCGGGTGAAACACTGGTTTTTTATATCTTTCTAAATATTTAAGTTGTTCATCAACACTGTGCCCAGACTTAATGACGCTCTCTTTGTATTCGGGTTTGTTCGTTCTATCTATTGGCATACTCGGATGATACGATTCATAATAACCGTCCTTGAAGAAGGTGAAACCCGTCACAAATAATTCTTTAATTTTAAACTGCATCAAATAGTCAATCGCCAACGTGCCCGTACAAGGTTCACCCTGTGTCGCATTCCTGATTTGTTTATGTATATCTAGTGGGATATAGACAAGTGTGAAATCATTATATTTATTATTAATTTCTTCCAGAGCAGCATATTGTTTTTGTGTAAATCTTGTATATGCAGGATGATGAACAACTATATATTTCAACCCACTAGCCTTAGCCGGTATATAATAATTTATATAAACATCTTCCATACGCTCTTTGTAATCCTCCTTACGAGAATTGTGGCACATATAATCCTCGGCCAGACCAGTAATTAATATGTCTGTACGAAGTCCTATGTCTTTATGAAGCTCTTCCGGTGCCGGAAGAGCTGAATTCATACGTACAACAATATCATATGAATCTATGAGTTGTCCAGAATCCTTAAGAGACGGGGATGGACCAACAAGACATATTTTCTTTCCATATAAATCTGCCACAATGCTATTCATTTGACCCCTTTGCGTCTTTTTATATGACAATCCTTACTAAAACTACTCTTCTCTAACAATAGTTCACAACCTATACATTCTTTCATATCATCTCCTTAAACCAAAATTATAACATAATTTTAATCCTATTTCCATAAGCCAATGTATAAAGTATGGTCACCTTGGAGACCCTCGCTATACATATAAATATCAGTTATATCTGAGTACTCCTCAAGCTTAACTGTCCACCAGCCCTGACTATTGGCTGAAGGATGAAGCGTCTTACCGTCTTCTGTCCTGTAGCATGTCTCCTTCTTGAAGCATACTGTCACGAAGTACCTCTCGCTTACTCGTTTCATCTCCCTTAAGGAAGCGTCAACTTTCTCCTCATCCAAGTGCTCTAAAACATCGAAAGACGTACACATATCAAACTCTTTATCTTTGAATGGAAGGTCATGGGCTGAAGCTATTACATCAGCACTTGGACATGCTATGTCTACACCGACTTTATCTTTGTCAGATGCCATTGGATAACCCTTCACAAACTCATTGTGACCGCAGCCAATGTCTATAATACTCTTCGGAAAGAGCTTTAAAAGCTTTTGAAGATGGTCCCTACTATGGTTATCTGAGCCATATTTGCCGTATTTTGCTTGGTTATTATAAATATATTCATAGTCTTCTTTACTCATAATCTATATTCCTCTTAATTTTTATAAGTGGTCGTTAAAATAATCAACGCCTGTGATTGCGTTTGACGCCAAAAAGCAACTCTGTTTGCCCAAAATTATATGATTACATGTTTTACTAATCGGTATTAGCCCACCGAGATATTCGATATCAAATTTTTTACTCATAATCATTCTCCTCCATGTTTTTAAATTCTAAATAAGTTGTTGATAATTCCAACGCCCGTTCATCGTGAAAAATGTTCTCAAACATAGCAATGACTTCTAATTTTCGGCACACCTCGCCATTATATTCTGAGACATCTCCAGTCATGACTGTATTTATTTCAATCTCACTACAGGTAAAGTGCTCATAACCCTCAACGGGACAAATACAGTGCAGAAAATCACACTCTATTTTTTCGTTTCGATTATCAATTTGGTCTACACCGTCTTCATAATCGAAAGTGAGAATCAGATGTTCTTCTAAACTGTCCTTCAATCGCCCCACTTCTCCCATCGCTTCTTCCTCGCCCATGGACAAATGACACACAATTGTCCACATTTTTGTATCTCTTTTTTCCAATTATCCGTTACTTCTATACACGTATCTGTGTCTAAGCCCGGACCTGCACAACAAGAATATAATCGCCCCTCAAATAAAACGGGACCAATATCTAATCTTTCACAAGCTTGGTCTCTACCTGTCATGTCTGGAAACTGGACATGAACAACGTCGCCAATTGTAAGTTTTTCTTCAGGCACAATTGTCTGAATATATTGGCATAATTTTTCGTTGTCTTTACAGCCTTCATAAGTTTTTGAGGAATAATGACTTACATTTACTTGGTCAAACAACTCAAATGCTTTTTCATTTCCTTTTATCTTGAAACCATCTGTCTGTAGAATTAGTGTCTTAGGTCTATATAGTTTTATAAATGTTTTTATATATTTATAAAATTGTTTATGAATTGTAGGTTCACCACCAGTTATAACTACTTCTTCCATATCCTGAAAGTACTTAGAATATTTTTCTAAATAATCAAAATCATTATCATGTTTAAATTCGTTATAAGCCGTTCCTAGACTGCACCAATGGCAAGTTCGGTTGCACCTGCTCGTTATACTAAACTGCATTTTATCTGTTCTTAAAAGAATTTTTATCCTCCTTTTATCCTCCTTTTACACTCCTGATGCTACTAAGACATAACCCTTAGTATCGGGTGGCCCATATGTTAATAATTTATTTTTACTTGTATCTGTGAATTTCATTTCGAGCTTAGAAGCAATCACGGATGCTATTGACTGGTCATGACGGTGCCCTAAGCATCTCTCATCAGCCGAGCACTGTCGTCTATCGTTCTTCCACGGGCCTGAGAATACTTCTTTATTTTTACTATATTCATACCAAGTATAAAAGAAGTCCTGACAGATGGAAGTAGTAAAGTCAAAGCCCATGACGTTAGCCATAGCATGAGGCAAATCCATTGCTTCATCTCTCGTCAAATTCATTATTTCCAATGACTTATCTGTCATCCAGTTCCCAGTGTTCCAACCATTCTGTTGAAGATAATACCCCTGTTCATCGATTATATCCCAGATAGCATCTAGCCGCTTCGTTACAACACAGCCTGCATCTATCCAAAGAACTTGCTCATACCCTTGGACTCGTGCGATATTAATAACAAATGGTTTAAATCCGTAATTAATTTCTTGATGTGTTGGGCACCCTTCTGGGTACTCTGTATAAAACTTCAT
Organism: Desulfobacterales bacterium; assembly: GCA_019038815.1. Taxonomy (GTDB): domain Bacteria; phylum Desulfobacterota; class Desulfobacteria; order Desulfobacterales; family Desulfobacteraceae; genus Desulfobacula. The sequence continues at coordinate 33,521 of JAHOYS010000258.1, forward strand.
CTCGCCTATGTGATAATCAAGAACACTTCTTCGCAATTTTCCAAGGGCATTTCGGTATCGTCTCGAACCTTCATCATCTATTCCTAAACTTATTACAATACGTTTTTTCATTTTCCTTCTCCTTAATCAATTGTTCAAATTGTTGACATCCTCATCTTTTATAAGCTTCGCCTGTTTTAAATTTTCTGCATTTTGATAATTTAGTTCCTCGTTAAAAGCAGGTTTTCGGCGTTCTCATATACGACCTTATACTTCAATGGTGCTAGACGCTCAATAATTTTTTGTTGATTCCCGTCGTGCTCGATTATGACACAGCTACAGTGTCTCAACTCCTCCCATGGGAACCTCACAAAGAGTTGAAAGCTGCTTCCCTCCACGTCAATATCAATCATGTTAAAGTCCTTACCAAACTGTTGCAGCAAGGCTGCAACAGTTATGCTTGGTATTGATATAATCTGCCAATCAACCCCTCCGGCCTTAGTACTCCACTTATCTACATGGTCTGTATTTGAAGAAGATATGGCATCGCCCTGCGAGTCATAAAATTCTATCATACCCCCATCAACGGTGACGGCTGCACAGACTAACTCGACATCATGGCTCCTGACGTTTCGCATGAGGTTAACGAAGTTGACAGGCGAAGCCTCAACATCGACTCCTGACCAACCGCTCTCAACCAGACAAAATGAATTAGAAAAAAGTTTTCCATCGTAGGCTCCAATGTCCAAAAATTTCCCCTTGACATCTTTGAAGTGTTCTAGTATATATTTTTGTTCGTCATTTTGCGAATAATTTTTCATTGTCTGGGCCTTATTTATTTTGAGGTTCCCTGTATTTATTTTGAGGTTCCCTTTTTAACGCTAGTGTAACGCTAGTGTAACGCTAGTTTTTAACGCTAGTGTTTTTAACGCTAGTGTAGATTTATTGATTACATTCTGGATGCCTTCTTTCTGTCGTTCTGTGGCTCGCACATCAGTTACATACTGTTGACATAACTCAACTATTTCTTTAAGAACTGTACTGTGATATTCGCCGTCATAGGTGCCTATGACGGCATCTCTGAAATAAATATCACTTAGTGTGTAAAAAACATCCATGTACTCGATTGAGTAAACTAGGCCCCACTTATTTTTATATACGTCTACCGCATATTTCCCCTGCTCCAATGGCAATCTTTCTATTTTGTCAATCTTTAAATATAATTTTTCTGTATTCATTTATCTTTATCCTTTATTTAGTTTATGCTCCTGATGCTA
>JAHOYS010000271.1 GCA_019038815.1 Desulfobacterales bacterium
ATTTAAAACGATTCCACAATCATCTTGCACTTTCTTTAAAAAGGAGCCTCCCCATTCTATACACTGTCCTGACGGAAGGGTTTTAATGATGCGGTTAAGGCCAGGGCAACGATACATAGGGCTGCCAGGATCAAAAAAACAATTTTGTAGCTATGGGTTACATCGAATATGTATCCGGCCGCAAACGGACCAATGGCTCCGCCAATGGTGCTGCAAAAAATGACAATCCCGAAAAGAAGACCGTGGGACCTTGTTCCGAACAGTTTTGCAATCAATGGTGAAGTCAGGGAAAAAAAACCTCCATGGGCAAACCCGTATATGGTTGCAAATATATAAAACATCAATAAAGTCTTGACGGCCTGCAGCCAGCCGAGTGCCGTTAACAGAAACAAAAGGCAAATAAATAACGCTGATTTCTCCCCGATCCTGTCTCCGGCTCCACCCATCAGAAATCTGCCGAAAATACTCACCCCTCCAATAGTCGCCAGAATTCCGGCTGCAACTGCCGTTGGGATGCCAAGATCAATGGCATGTTGAACAATGTGGATCAAGACGGTGTAAACACAGAAGAGGATGATAAAATAGATTGCACAAACCGTCCATAATTGTTTAGTGCGGATCGCTTCGTGAAAAGTTAACCCCTCTTCCGTTTTGTTTAAATTATCTGGATTATGGCTGTTTCTATTATCAATGAATTGTGCTTTTTGAATCGGATCACGCACTAAAAATTGGGCAAGAAATATTATGGAGACCATGATGATCACTGCCAGCACTGTAAATGAGGTACGCCACCCGTAATCTTTTAAAAGCCAGGTGATGAAAAAAGGCATGATGAGCATTCCAACCCCGGTGCCGACTTTGATGATGCCGCTCATCATTCCTCGTTTCTTTTTAAACCACCTTGCCACAGTTGACAAAAGTATGACATCTATGCCGCCGAGTCCAATACCGGTAACCAGGCCATAGAACAGGTATAGCTGCCAGGCGGCATTGACTCTTGCCATCAACATAAAGCCCAATCCAAGGGAGAAACCACAAACACTCATGATGAGTCTGGGCCCGAACCTGTCATTTAGATTTCCCAAGAGAATACTGGCTAAACCATGCACCAGGAAGCATAAAGAGGCCGCTCCTGAGATAGTCGCTCTCGACCAGCCGAATTCATTTATTAAAGGAACAAAAAATATACCAAAACTGTTGCTGGTACCCCAGACAATGGCCTGGATAAAAAAGGAAGCTACGATGATCGTGTAGCCATAAAAAAGGGATGATTTATTAATTTCTGGCAACGTTGATGTCTTGTCTTTCATTCAAGGTCTCCTAAACAATGCGAAGCTAATATGTCACAAAGAAGACCTTGTTTTCAAGTGCAAGACAAAAAATAATTCCATGATGTCAGCTTGCTGGTTTATTTAGAATTTAAAAAATCTACATGCAATTACTCTGCCTCAAAATCACTATTAATATTGACTTTCTTTGCTATGCGGCTTAAAGAAAAGATATGACAATTCCACATTCAGTTTTAGAGCGACTCAAAAATAATGAAATTACTGCCAGCAAATTCCATGAAATTGAAATCAGTATTTTGACCATTTTAAATTTTCAGGATTTTATTAAAAAATTGTTATTTGAAATCAGTTCAAAATTTTCTATTCCTTATACATGGCTCTCCATTATTGAAGAAAGCCGTATCTCCAAAAATATTCAAAAAATTCAAAATTCAAAATTCTTAAGAGCATCAACGGCATTTTTATCTGAAAAAAAATTTTCATATATAACCCGAAATCGCCTGAAACCATTACTGGCCAATAAAAATCTCAATGAATTCCATGCATTGATCCCTGATGCATCAGAATATAAAATCGGTTCCATTGCCATTGCGCCCATCACTCTGGATGGCGAAATTGTAGGAAGTATTAATCAGGCTGATAAAAATATTCACAGGTTTGAACCTGGTATTGACACATCTTTATTGGAACAACTGGCAGTTAAAGTTTCTTTATGTCTTTCCAATGTGACTGCACATGAACAACTAAAGTTTCTTGCATTCCATGATCCGTTGACAGGTCTTTTAAACCGGGGCGTAATGGAAAGAGCTCTTGAAAGGGAATTTCAACGATCCAAACGGTATCACATTGATCTGACAGTTCTCTTCCTGGATCTGGATGACCTTAAATCTATCAACGATACTTTTGGCCATGATAACGGTGATATGGCATTATGCCATGCTGCAAACTGCCTGAAAAGCCATGGGCGGGATTCTGATATTGTGGCTCGATTTGCAGGTGATGAATTTGTGGTCATTCTGCCTTCCACAAATAAAAGTCAAGCGGAAAACTACATCAACAGGGTAAAACAAAAACTTGCAAGTCACCCTTTGTCTGCCGGCAACACCAATTTTCATGTCAAATTAAGCCATGGCCTTTCTTCTGTGTTTGAAAAAGGAATGGATTCATCGGCAATTCTTTTAAAAGCTGCGGATAAAAGACTTTACCAAGCCAAACAGAACAAATGATTTTCACTCAGGCTTTCTATCATATCATGGCTGAAAATTGAAAAAACATGCAAAATAAATGCAAAAATCCCTGGCAATTTTTACCTGCCAGGGATTTTATTTTTTTAACTCTTGAACTTAAGTTATCAGTCAAAAATCAGTTCAATCTGTACCATTGGGGCAACATCCCCTTTTCTGGGACCTATTTTGATAATCCTAGTATAACCGCCCTGTCTTGAACTAAACTTCTCTGAAACTTCATTAAAAAGGGTATGAACAACATCTTTTTCCCGAATAAATGCAAGCGCCTGCCTTCTGGCATGCAAATCGCCTCTTTTTGCAAGCGTTACCATTTTATCTGCAATGGATCTTAAGCCTTTTGCTTTTGCTTCAGTGGTTTTAATTTTATCATGCTTGAACAGAGAAGTTACCATGTTTCTGAACATAGCCTTTCTATGGCTTGAGGTCCTGTTTAATTTCAATACTGATTTTCTATGTTTCATGGACGTATTCTCCTTCCTGATTATTCTCATCTTCCGGTGGTTCAAAACCTTCAAGATCCATACCAAGTGAAAGATCCATGGAAGCAAGGACTTCCTTTATTTCATTTAAGGATTTTCTGCCAAAATTTTTAGTTTTCAGCATTTCACTGTCTGTTTTTTGTACCAATTGATAAATGGTATGGATTCTGGCATTTTTCAAACAATTGGAACTTCTGACAGATAATTCAAGCTCATCCACAGGCCTGTAAATATTCTCGTTAAGACCAAAGTCTGCATCATTTGAATTTTCATCAATATAATCGGGTTCCATATCTTCATCAAAATTAATAAATGGATTCATTTGCTCTTTGAGAATTTTTGCAGCATATGCAATCGCATTATCCGGGGTTACAGAACCATCCGTCCATACTTCAAGGGTGAGCTTGTCATAATCAGTTTTATGTCCTACTCTAGTTGTTCCTACCACATATTTCACACGCTTAATGGGAGAGAACACACTGTCAACAGGGATAGTTCCAATGGGAGAATCCTCATCCTTGTTAACAGAAGAAAGAGCATAGCCTTTTCCGGTTTTTGCAACCAGGGTCATGTTTAATACACCCTTTTTGGCAAGGGTGGCAATATGCTGCTCAGGGTTAAGTATCTCAACTTTACCGTCCGGGCTTACAATATCTGCACCCGTGACTTCGCATTCACCTTTGGCACTCAATGTTAATATTTTGTCTTCCGTGTCTTCAACCTTGAGCTTCAGCTCTTTCAGGTTCAAAATGATTTCGGAAACATCTTCTCTAACATCTGATATCACACTATATTCATGAAGGGCATCCTCAAATTTAACCGATACAATGGCCGGGCCATATATGGATGAAAGAATAATACGCCGCAGAGAGTTCCCGATAGTGATACCATATCCTCTTTCAAGGGGCTCACATACAAATTTACCATATGTTGAAGTTGTGGTAACGTCAAGCTTCTCCGGCTTGATCATCTCTCGCCAATTCACATATGCAAGTTTTTCAGATGACATTTATATCTCCTGAATAAATATTTGAATAAACCATATCAATGGTTTGCCTATTTTGAGTAAAGCTCTACGATTAATTGTTCCTGAATAGGAAGAGTGATATCTTCACGTGCAGGAACACCAAGAACTTCGCCTTTAAAATCTTCTTTTTTGATTTCAAGCCATTGTGGAATACCGCGTCGTACAATGGCATCCAGAGAGTCTAAAATCGTCTGAATTTTTTTCGACTTTTCACGAAGCTCGATCATATCACCTTTTTTAACCTGAAAAGACGGAATATTTACTTTTTTACCATTTACCGTAAAATGATTATGCCTTACAAAGTGTCTGCCCTGATTTCTGGAATTTACAAATCCCATTCTGAAAACAGTATTATCAAGACGTGTTTCCAAAAGGCTTAAAAGATTTGTACCGGTGATTCCTTTTTGTCTATCCGCCTTTTTAAACGAAATCCTGAACTGTTTTTCTGATATCCCGTAAAGCCTTCTGACTTTCTGTTTTTCTCTGAGCTGAATTCCGTAATCTGATAATTTGCTCCTTCTTTGCCCATGCTGGCCAGGGGGATATCCTCGTCTGTCAAAACTGCATTTGTCTGAAAAGCATCTATCGCCTTTCAAAAAAAGCTTTATATTTTCGCGTCTGCATTGTCGGCAAACAGAACCTCTATAACGTGACAATGTTTTTCTCCTTTATCAAACAGGTAAACTTATACTCTTCTTCTTTTCGGCGGACGGCATCCATTATGGGGAACCGGAGTAACATCCTTGATCATGGATATGGTGAATCCAAGCGCATGCAATGCCCTTAAGGCGGATTCTCTTCCAGGTCCGGGTCCTTTAACATATACACCGATATTTTTCATGCCGTGTTCCATAGCTTTTGCACCGGCATCTTCTGCAACCAGCTTGGCAGCAAAAGGTGTGCTTTTTCTGGAGCCTTTAAATCCCTGCACCCCTGCACTGGACCATGAAATGGTGTTTCCGTTTTCATCGGCAATTGTGACGATTGTATTATTAAATGTAGATTGAATATGTACAATGCCTGTGGAAATATTCTTTCTTACCCGTTTTTTGGATACATTTTTTTTAGACTTTTTTGCCATAATTAATAGTACCTTTTTAAATTATCCTAGCTTTTCTTTTTAACCGCAGTCCTTTTGGGACCTTTTCTGGTTCTAGCATTTGTACTGGTTCTCTGACCATGACAGGGAAGGCCTTTACGGTGACGCAATCCTCTATAACAACCCAGATCCATGTACCGTTTAATATTCATGGAAACTTCACTTCTAAGTTCACCTTCAACTTTATACTCAGCATCAATGATTTTTCTGACGTTGTTAACCTGTTCTTCGGTCAGGTCATTTGCTTTTGTAGTAGGATCAATACCTGTTTTTTCAAGTATTAGCTTTGATCTGCTTGCCCCTATTCCGTAGATATAGGTTAAAGCTATCCATGCATGCTTATCTCTTGGTAAATCAACTCCTGCGATACGTGCCAAATTTCTTTCCCCCTATCCCTGCCGCTGTTTATGGCGCTTATTAATACAAATAACTCTTATGACACCACGTCTTTTTACTATTTTACAATTTCTACATATTTTTTTTACAGACGCTCTAACTTTCATCCATTTACTCCTAACCTCAAATATTTATATCTTCTAAAATCAAATATTTATTTATATCTATATGTAATTCTGCCTCGGCTTAAATCATAAGGTGAAATTTCTACCGTCACCCTGTCCCCTGGTAAGATCTTAATAAAATGCATTCTCATTTTGCCTGAAATATGAGCCAGCAATACATGCTTGTTTTCAAGCTCAACTTTAAACATGGCATTGGGCAGAGTCTCAAGTACTTTCCCATCAACTTTAATAGGTTCTTCTTTTGCCATAGTTTTATTAATCTCCTTATCGTTTGTACCGTTTAAATCAGGATCTGCCTTTTATTCTTTTACTGCCGGATCTTCCCAAAAAGCCTTCATAATTACCTGAAATCAGATGCGACTCAATCTGGGAAATGGTATCAATGGACACACCCACAACAATTAAAAGGGCAGTACCGCCAAAATAAAACGGAACATTAAACTTACTCATCAAAAAGGTTGGCAGGACACATACGGCAGACACATACAGGGCCCCTCCAACGGTAATTCTTGTCAATACTTTATCAATGTATTCAGACGTTCTTTTCCCAGGTCTGATCCCAGGGATATATCCGCCGTTCTTTTTCATATTTTCGGCAACATCTTCAGGGTTGAATTGTATCGCTGTATAGAAAAAACAGAAGAAAATGATAAATCCCACATAAAGAAGATAGTACCAGACCGTTCCAGGACTGAACATGGCTGCCGCGGTTGTCAGAACCGGCAAATTGGTAAATTGCGCCAAAGTAGTCGGGAACATAATGATAGAGGATGCAAAAATTGGCGGTATAACGCCAGCTGTATTTATTTTCAGCGGAAGATGCGAAGTTTGCCCCCCATACATTTTTCGACCCACAACACGTTTGGCATAATGCACCGGTATCCGTCGCTGCGCCTGTTCCATATAGATAATAGCCGCAATCACAGCAACCATGAGAACTATAAGGATAATAATTATGAAAATTCCCATTTCTCCGGTTGTCATAAGCTGTACGGTGTTCCCCATAGCCGATGGCATACTTGCAACAATACCTGCAAAAATAATCAGGGAGATACCGTTGCCGATGCCTCTTTCAGTAATCTGCTCTCCCAGCCACATGATAAACGAAGTACCGGCTGTAAGAGTAATAATGGTGACAAGTCTGAAACCCCAGCCGGGATAAGGAACAATCGGAACTCCGGCAGGAGATGTCATGGATTCAAGACCGACACTGATACCCAGACCCTGAATAATACTCAATACAACAGTTCCATATCTTGTATACTGGGTTTTCTTTTTACGGCCTGCGTCACCCTCTTTTTTAAGCTGTTCAAGGTGTGGTACAACTACCGTCATCAACTCTAAAATAATCGAAGCGCTGATATAAGGCATAATTCCTAGCGCGAATATGGAAAATCTTTCCAATGCGCCACCTGAGAACATATTGAACATGGAAAACAACGTCCCTTCAGCTGCAGCAAAAAAAGAAGAAAGCGCAGCACCGTCAACCCCAGGTGTGGGGACATGAATCCCGACACGGTAAACAAACAGCAGTGCGAGTGTAATGAAAATTTTTCTTTTAAGCTCAGGAAGTTTAAATAAATTCTGATAGCTGTTTTCGATCATTTATTGTTTCCTTACATCACGTCTCTTAATAGTTATTCTATACTTCCGCCGGCAGATTCGATTTTCTCTTTGGCAGTCTTGGAAACAAGAATATTTTTTAATGAAAATTTCTTGTTAGTTTCACCCATACCAAGAATTTTAACACCATCAACACGGCCTTTTACCATACCGGCTTCTCTTAAGGTATCAATATCAATCATTGTACCATCTTCGAATCTGTCCAGGTCTTTTACATTTAAAACAGCGTTCTTAGTTTTAAATATATTAAAGAAGCCTCTTTTGGGGAGCCTTCTGTAAATAGGCATCTGACCGCCTTCAAACCCAGGCCTTACACTGCCACCTGACCTTGCTTTCAGCCCTTTGTGACCCCGGGTGCTTGTTTTACCCATTCCAGAGCCTGGACCTCTGCCAACTTTTTTCCTTTTTTTTCTGGAACCTGGTGCAGGTGCTAAATCATGAAGCTGCATATTACACCTCCTCCACTTTAACGAGATGAGACACTTTTTTAACCTGTCCCAGAATAACCGGATCAGCATTATGCTCAACTATATGATTCATTTTTTTCAACCCTAAAGAGCGAATAATCCGACCATGTTTAGCAGGTCTTCCTATCGTGCTTTTAACTTGCGTGATTCTAATTCTATCAGCCATTTTTCAGATCCTCATTATATGCCTTTGGGCTCTTATATATCTTCAGGTCTAAGACCACGACGTTTTGCCACTTCTTCTTTTGTACAAAGTGATTTAAGGCCTGCCATCGTTGCCCGGACAATATTCTGGGTGTTATGTGTTCCAATACATTTTGTCAGGATATCAGTTACTCCGACTGCCTCAAGGACTGCACGGATTCCGCCACCGGCAATGAGCCCTGTACCAGGAGAAGCCGGTTTAAGCAATACCCGGCCAGCGCCGGCTTTACCGACAACTTGAAAAGGAACCGTCCCATTAAGCAAAGAAATTTTAACCATATTTCTTTTTGCCTTTTCCATGCCTTTTTTAATTGCTTCGGGTACTTCCTTTGCTTTCCCAAGACCGTAACCAACCTTGCCTTCACCGTCGCCAACAACGACAAGTGCACTAAAGCTGAAGTTTCTACCGCCTTTTACAACTTTTGCAACACGATTGATTCTGACGACCTTATCAATTAATCCATTATCTTCCATCTGCTGTCTTGCCAAGGGTTTGTCCTCCAAAATTTAAAAATTCAATCCGGCTTCACGGGCTCCGTTTGAAAGCGCTTTAATGCGCCCATGATATAAAAATCCGTTCCTGTCCAGGACTACTTTTTTAATTCCTTTATCAAGAGCTCTCTTGCCGACGAGGTTGCCAACTGCCTTTGCAATTTCTGCCTTTTTGCCCTCTGTCTTGCTTTCCCTGAACTCCTGATCAAGAGTAGAGGCAGATACAAGTGTGCTGCCGCAGGTATCATCAATGATTTGAGCGTATATATGCTTTGAACTTCTGAATACACTTAATCTTGGGCGATCCTGGTTGCCAAAAATATTTTTTCTGATTCTTTTCTTTCTTTTAAGCCTTGATTTAAGCCTTGGTGATGTATTTCCCATAATCTTTATATTCCCGCTTTTTACGTGTGACCTTTAGGTTACGTGTGACCTTTAGGTTATTCCTTACCTGCAGTCTTACCGGCTTTTCTCATAATTCTTTCACCAGCATACATTATGCCTTTGCCTTTATAAGGTTCAGGTGGTCTAATATCTCGTATATTTGCCGCAGCCTGGCCAAGAGTTTCCTTATCAATTCCTGATAAAAAAATCTGTGTATTCTTTTCAACATTAACCGAAATCCCTTCGGGAAGTGCAAATTCAACCGGATTGGAATAACCAACATTGAGTATAAGACTCTTACCTTTTACCTCTGCACGATAACCAATACCGGAAAGCAGAAGCTTTTTCTCATACCCGACAGTAACACCGGTCACCATATTGGAAATCAGGGATCTGAATAATCCTTGCAAAGCAATTTTTTTCTTGTTGCTGGTATCTGTTTTAACAATCACGAGATCATCATTTATACTTATTTCGATAGCCGGATGCAGTTGACGTTCGAGATTACCTTTAGGTCCTTTGACTGAAACCATATCACCCTTTAGGCTGAATTGGACCTTATCTGGAAGCTGAATCGGCTGTTTTCCTATTCTGGACATATATTACTCCTGTACTACCATACGTTACAAAGAATTTCACCGCCGACGTTCGCTTCTATCGCCTGTTTGTCTGTCATCAATCCTTTTGAGGTTGAGACAATTGATATGCCCAGGCCATTTAAAACCGGCTTAATCTGTTTTGATTTATAGTAAACCCTGCAAGACGGTTTACTCACTCTTTCAATACCAAAAATTGTGGGCTGCCCTTCGGATACATATTTTAAATAGACACGAATAACACCTTGTGTCTCATTTTCAAGGAATTTAAAATCCTTGATGTAACCTTGTTCTTTAAGCACCCGCACCATTTCCAACTTAATTTTTGATCCGGGGATATCCACTTTAACAAACTCTGCCTTACCACCATTTCTAATGATTGTCAGCATGTCTGCAATTGGATCACTAATTGCCATTTGAAATCTCCTTAAAATCCGCTGATATGTTTTTTGTTAAAATTTGCCTGCTACCAACTTGATTTGGTAACGCCTGGGAGTCTGCCTTCTGATGCAAGCTTCCTGAAACAAATTCTGCAAATACCAGCTTTTCTAATAAATGCTCTTGGTCTACCGCATAAAGGGCATCTGTTATATGCACGCACTGAAAACTTAGGTTTTCTCTGCGCCTTTGCGATTAAAGCTTTTTTAGCCAAGCCTTCCTCCTTAAGATCCTTAATTTTTGAAAGGCATTCCCAACATTTTCAAGAATACTTTGCCTTCCTTATCAGTTTTAGCTGTTGTCACAATAGTAATATTAAGACCTTTGATACTTTCGGTCTTATCATAATCTATTTCAGGGAATATAATGTGCTCTGTGATACCAAGGGTGTAATTGCCCCTGCCGTCAAAAGCCTTTCCGGATATTCCTCTGAAGTCCCTGACACGTGGTAAAGCGATATTCACAAGTCTTTCAAAAAAATCATACATTTTTTCACTGCGCAGGGTAACCTTGCACCCGATGGGCAGATCAGCGCGAAGTTTAAAATTTGCAATCGGTTTTTTTGCTCTTGTAATTACCGGCTTTTGACCGGCGATCAACGCCAGTTCTGAGGCTGCCGGATCAACGATCTTGGGATTTCTGACCGCCTCTCCAAGTCCCATGTTTAACACAATTTTCTCAAGCTTTGGAACCTGTAATTCATTTGTATAATTAAAGGTTTCCTTAAGCTTTGGAACAACCTCGTTATTGTATTTTTCCTTAAGGGTTGACATGTATTCTCTCCGCTTTGGTCTTAAGAACCTATCTGCTGATCGCATTTTTTACAGATTCTTACCCGTTTTCCATCTTCCAATTGTTTCATCCCAATTCTTGTCGGCTTTACGCATGAATTACACATAACCATAAGATTGGAAATTTGAATCGGCATGGTTTTTTCCACAATACCACCCTGTGGATTTGCCTGTGTTGGTTTCTGATGAACCTTAACAACATTAATATTTTCAACAACGACTCGGTTGGTCTTTTTAACAACTTTCAGCACTTTACCGATTTTACCTTTGTCTTTGCCGGTCAGTATTTTAACCTTGTCATCTTTTTTTATTCTTATTTTCATTGTTCCCATGAGAATTTTTCTCCAAAACCCAAATAATTAAAGCACATCAGGAGCCAGAGAGACGATTTTCATAAATCTTTTTGCCCTTAACTCTCTTGCCACCGGACCAAAGATACGCGTTCCAACCGGTTCATTTGATTTTGTTAAAATAACAGCTGAATTATCATCAAATCTGATCATTGAGCCATCAAGTCTGGATATTTCCTTTTTAGTTCTGACAATCACCGCCTGAACAATGTCACCCTTCCTTACTTTTGCATTGGGGATTGCTTCCTTGACAGAGCAAGTTATAATATCACCTATGCTTGCATATCGTCTTCTGGATCCACCAAGTACCTTGATGCAGTACAGTTCCTTTGCACCGGAGTTGTCTGCGACATTTAATCTTGTTTCACTCTGAATCATTTCTCAACTCCTTAAATCAAACAGCTTTTTTAACGATTTCACTGACTCTGAAACGTTTAAGCTTGCTCAAAGGTCTTGTCTCGATGATTTTAACAGTATCACCGATCCTGCATTCATTTTTCTCATCATGAACATAGTATTTTTTATACTGTTTCATGAATTTTTTATAAACCTTGTGCTGAACAAATCTTTCGATCTGCACGACTACCGATTTATCCATTTTATCTGATACGATAAGACCTATCAATTCTCTTTTGTTTTTTTGAATATTTTCCATAGTAGTATCTTCGTCAATTAACTTATGTTTACGTTCATTTCCTTAGATATTGTATAAAGCTTTGCAATATCTTTTTTGACATTTGAAAGTGTCGATGTATTCTCAAGCTGTCCAACATCGTTTTGAAAGCGGAGATTAAAAAGCTCTTTTTTTAATTCTACAAGCTTTTCTTTCATCTGGTCTGCTCCCATCTCTCTAATTTCGCCTAATTTTATTTTACTGGCTTTCATATGTACTTAGCTCCTTTCCACAAAACGGGTTTTCACGGAAAGTTTTCTGGCAGCCAGCCTCATGGCCTCTTGGGCAACTTCTCTTGAGACACCTTCCATCTCATAAAGGATCTTGCCCGGTTTTACTCTGGCAACCCAGGCATCTGTTGCACCCTTTCCTTTTCCCATTCGGACTTCTGCCGGTTTTTTTGTAACAGGTTTGTCCGGAAAAAATCTAATCCAGCTTTTACCTGATCTTTTTGCATGACGGGTTAAAGCAACCCTTGCTGCTTCAATCTGTCTTGCACTAACGTATCCGCATTCTATTGCCTGAAGACCAAAATCACCAAAGCTAAGTTTATTACCTCTGTCTGGTGATCCCTTTGTCCTGCCACGAAACTGTTTTCGGAATTTTACATTTTTTGGACTAAGCATTTCTTAATTTCTCCTAATCGCCTCTATTTAGCCAACGCTTGTTCACCAGGATTTAATACTTCACCCTTAAAAATAAAAGTTTTAATTCCAATGGTTCCGTATGTGGTTCTTGCTTCAGTAAAGCCGTAATCAACATCAGCCCTTAAGGTATGCAGAGGGATACGACCTTCTTTGTACCACTCGGTTCTTGCCATTTCAGCACCACCGAGGCGACCGGCACAAATAATCTTAATTCCTTTTGCACCAAACCGCATGGCAGAAGATACACTGCGTTTCATTGCTCTTCTAAACGCGATACGTCTTTCCAGCTGAAGTGCAATATTTTCTGCCACCAACTGGGCATCAATTTCAGGACGTCTGACTTCTTTGATATCAATCAGCACTGTAGGATCGAGCATTTTTTCAAGTTCCTGTTTAAGCAATGCAATCTCTGAGCCTTTTTTCCCAATAATAATACCGGGTCTTGCGGCAAACACTCTAAGTCGAATCTGTTTAGAAAACCGTTCTATTTCTATTTTTGAAATGCCGGCGTGAAAGAGTTTCTTTTTCAAAAATTTCCTGACTTTGAAATCTTCCTCAACAAAAGAGGCATATTCTTTGTCCGCATACCATCTGGAATCCCAAGTCCTGATGACACCTAATCTAAATCCGGTTGGATGTACTTTCTGACCCAAGCTTTTCTCCTTCTATTTGTCAGTTTCTTCAACAATTATAGTCAAATGACTGCTTCTTTTCAAAATCCTGCTTGCTCTTCCCCTGGCCCTTGGTCTGAACCGTTTCATGGTAGGACCATGATCAACAATTATATTTTTGACAATCAGCTTATCCACATCAAGCTCATTGTTATGCTCAGCATTAGCGATAGCTGACTGCAGGGTTTTATAAATGATTCCTGCGGCTTTGAGCGGCATAAACTTTAAAAGCGTCAGGGCCTGTCCGGCGTTTTTGCCTTTTACTTCATTAATGGGCAACCGGAGCTTAAATGGTGAAATCCTTGTATATCTTGTAGTTGCTTTAACTTCCATATCAATATCCTTTAATCAGACAAGAGATTATCTCTTGGATCTTTTATCTCCTGCATGGCCCCAAAAAGTTCTAGTGGGTGAAAACTCACCAAGCTTATGGCCAACCATATTTTCTGTAACAAAAACCGGAATGAATTTTTTACCGTTATGTACAGCAAATGTGACACCGACCATTTCAGGAAATATGGTGGATCTGCGTGACCAGGTTTTGATAACTTTGTTGCTTTTGGATTTACTTGCTACCAAAACTTTCTTTAAAAGTTGCGGTGCGATGTATGGTCCTTTTTTTAATGATCTTGGCATAATTCAACCTATTTATTTTCTCTTGGCATTTATTTTCACTTAGCTCTTCTTTTGACAATATACTGATCGGTTCTGCTGCTCTTTCGGGTTCTCTTACCTTTTGTCGGCACACCCCAGGGAGTACAAGGCTGCCTGCCGCCTGAAGATCTTCCTTCACCACCACCCATAGGATGATCAACAGGATTCATGGCAACACCACGGACAGACGGACGTCTTCCCATCCATCGAGACCGACCGGCTTTACCAATTTTAACATCACCATGTTTTTCATTGCCAACTCTGCCAACAGTTGCTTTGCATTTCAGGTGAATCATTCTAACCTCACCTGAAGGCAGAAGAACCTGAGCATAGCTGCCTTCTTTTGCCATAAGCCGTGCGTAACCACCGGCGCTTCTAACGATCTGACCACCCTTGTTCTGCTTCAATTCAATATTATGAATCCTTGTACCGGTAGGGATATTTTCAAGGGGCATACAGTTACCAGGTTTAATATCAGCTCCCGGACCAGTTTCCAGAATATCACCAACTTTTATATCCAACGGTGCTAAAATATATCTTTTTTCACCGTCAGCATAAACCAGAAGAGCAATTCTGGCGCTCCTGTTGGGATCATATTCAATGGCAGACACCTTTGCCGGAATACCTTCTTTATCTCTTCTAAAATCAATAATACGGTATTTCTTTTTTGCTCCGCCACCTCTATGTCTTACAGTAATTCTTCCGTAGGAATTACGCCCGGCACGTTTATTTAACTTTTTTGTCAGTCGTCTCTCAGGCTTGGTTTTGGTAATTTCTTCAAAAGAAAGGTATTCCTGAGAACGTCGACCCGGAGATGTCGGTTTTGTCTTAATTATTGTTGACATATAATAACCTCTTTAAACGCCTTCAAAAAAATCAATTCTTTGTCCTGGCATTAGTGTAACTATCGCTTTTTTCCAGTTTTTCCTTTTGCCGATAATCCTGCCGCGCTGTTTTGCTTTTCCTTTTACCTGTAAAGTTCTGACTTGTTTTACCTTGGTATTGAAACTTTTCTCAACAGCATCTTTGATTTCAACCCGGTTGGCTCTTTTGTCGACTTTAAGCGTCACCTGATTGTGCAGTTCTTTTTGAAGAGTTGTTTTTTCAGTAACCACAGGGCCCCTGATGATAGCATATTGTTCCATCTTAGCTTAACCTCCCCTTGATATTATTAATGGTAGATTCTACTAGAAGAAGGTTTTTAAACTTTAAAATATCATATACATTCAGGCCCTCAGTTTTTATCACCTTGACATCTGGAACGTTTCTGGAAGAAAGCAAAAGGTTTGCATCTTCTGCATCAGAAACAATTAACAGATCTGAAAGATCTAAAGTTTTAAGGACTTTGGCAAATTCTCTGGTCTTAACGGCTTCAAGATTAAAACCATCAATAATATGAATAGTATTATTTTCCACCTTAGAACTTAACGCCATTTTCAACGCTATCTTTCTTACCTTTTTAGGTACCTTTATCGCATAGGATCTTTGAGAGGGCCCAAAAATCACTCCGCCACCCTTTCTTAAAGGGGATTTTACAGAACCTGCACGTGCATTACCGGTTCCTTTCTGCCTGAAAAGTTTTTTAGTACTACCTTTCACCATACTCCTGGTTTTACACGCAGCAGTCCCTTCCCGTTTTGCAACGAGCTGGGATCGAACAACCTGGTGAAGAACACTTGTTCTAACGGGTATGTTGAAAATCTCTTCAGGAAGCTGAGTTTCAGACACTTTTTTACCTGCACTGTTTAATACATCTACAGCAGCCATATTCTTCCTCATAAATTTTGATCAGCTATGCATCACTGCGAAAATATTGCAATACCCATAGCCGCATTTTAGTCTTATCCGAGTTGTGAACATTGGGTTGTGAAGGACATGCAACAAACATTTTTTCCCTCACTTCTCAAGCCTCACTACTTTTTGTCCACCTTTTGCACTTCCAATATTCCTGTTTTAAAACCAGGGACTGCTCCCTTTACCAACAGGAGATTATCTTCATGCTTAATATCTACAATGGTAAGATTCTTTACCGTTTCTCTGTCTGTACCCATATGTCCGGGAAGCTTTTTACCCTTAAAAACCTTTCCGGGCCAAGCACTATTTCCAATAGATCCTGGTTTTCTATGGTTTCTGCTACCATGTGTTTCAGGACCACGACTAAAACCGTGTCTCTTAATCGTACCCTGAAAACCACGTCCTTTAGAAATCCCGGATATATTTACTTTATCACCTACGGCAAATACATCGATTCCTATGACAGCACCTGCTTCAACATCTCCAGAAGCATCGGTTCTAAATTCCCTTAAAACACGGAATCCTTTATCACTGGTTTTTTTCAAATGTCCTGCAATGGGTTTGTTCAGTTTTTCAACTTTCTTTTCATCAAATCCAAGCTGAAGCGCGTTATACCCATCTGTCGCTTTAGTTTTAACCTGGGTAACAACACAAGGGCCTGCCTGAACAACGGTAACAGGAACAAGCTTTCCATTTAAAGAAAACACATTGGTCATTCCGATTTTTTTTCCAAGTAATGCGCTCATAATTGGTTCCTGCTATTGAACTATAATTTAATTTCCACATCCACGCCCGGCGAAAGATCAAGTTTCATTAAGGCATCAACTGTCTGCTGGGTGGGCTCCAGAATATCCAACATCCTTTTATGCGTCCTAATTTCAAATTGTTCACGTGATTTTTTGTTCACATGAGGAGAACGCAATACCGTAAATTTGTTTATCCGAGTCGGAAGCGGCACCGGTCCAACAATTTTTGCACCGGTCTTTCTTGCAGTATCAACAATATCCACTGAAGACTGATCAAGAAGCTTATGATCATATGCTTTAAGCCTGATTCTAATTTTAGTTTTCAACATGATAGAAGTGTTCTTCCTAACTTATTCTACAATTTCACCGATAACACC
The DNA here is from genome assembly GCA_019038815.1 of Desulfobacterales bacterium. Lineage (GTDB taxonomy): Bacteria > Desulfobacterota > Desulfobacteria > Desulfobacterales > Desulfobacteraceae > Desulfobacula. The sequence goes on from JAHOYS010000271.1 coordinate 16,570, forward strand.
GGCACCAACGGTACGTCCACCTTCCCTGATGGCAAACCTGAGCTCTTTTTCCATTGCAATGGGGTTGATCAACTCCACGTTAATGGTTGCATTATCCCCTGGCATGATCATTTCCACACCTTCTTCAAGCGTCAGAATACCTGTAATATCTGTTGTCCTAAAAAAGAACTGAGGTCTGTAACCACTGAAAAAAGGTGTATGACGCCCACCTTCTTCTTTGCTCAATGCGTACATCTCTGCTTTGAACTTTGTATGCGGGGTAATGGTTCCCGGTTTGGATACAACCTGACCTCTTTCTACCTGCTCACGTTTGGTACCGCGAAGAAGTATACCTACATTATCTCCTGCCTGGCCCTCGTCAAGAAGTTTTCTGAACATCTCAACACCGGTACATACTGTCTTGGCTGTCTCTCTGATACCGACAATCTCAACCTCTTCACCGGTCTTAATTATACCACGGTCAATCCTTCCTGTTACAACGGTTCCACGGCCTGAAATACTGAATACGTCCTCTATGGGCATCAGGAATGGTTTTGCTGTATCTCTTTCCGGTTCCGGAACATAGGAATCAAGTATATCAAGAAGCTCCCAGATAGGCTTGGCATCTTCACTGTCTACATCATCACTTTCAAGGGCTTTCAGTGCGCTGCCTCTAATAATCGGAACCTCTGTAAACTCATAACCCTCAAGAAGCTCCTCCAATTCCATCTCAACCAACTCGATCAGCTCTTCGTCATCCACCATGTCGCATTTGTTCAAAAATACAACTATTTTGGGCACTCCAACCTGACGGGCAAGAAGAATATGCTCTCTTGTCTGGGGCATGGGGCCGTCATCAGCACTGACCACCAGGACTGCACCGTCCATCTGGGCAGCACCCGTGATCATGTTCTTAATGTAGTCAGCATGGCCCGGGCAGTCCACATGCGCATAGTGACGGTTATCTGTCTCATACTCTACATGGGCTGTGGCTATTGTGATACCACGTTCTCTTTCTTCAGGTGCTTTGTCAATCTCATCAAACGGAACAAATGTGGCATTGCCCTTCATCCCGGCATGCTTGGTAATTGCTGCTGTAAGCGTAGTCTTGCCATGGTCAATATGACCGATTGTTCCTATGTTCACATGCGGCTTTGTCCGCTCAAATTTTTCCTTAGCCATCTTCTTTATTCCTCCTGTGGAATATTATCAGGATATTCAAAATATTAATTACCACCTGAAATGTGCAAATGCCTTGTTGGCCTCTGCCATTTTGTGTGTATCTTCTTTTTTCTTCATTGCACCGCCGCGACCGTTGCAAGCGTCAAGCAATTCTGCGGCCAGCTTATTTGCATAGCCTTTTTCAGAGCGGTTACGGCTGAAGCTGATCAACCAACGAAAAGCTAATGCTGTCTGTCTGCTGGGCTTGATATCAGTCGGCACCTGGTATGTCGAACCACCGATTCTCCTGGATTTAACCTCAACTGCAGGCCTGATATTATCAATTGCTTTTTTAAGAACATCCAGACCGGGCTCATTAATTTTTTCTTGCGCAATCAACAAAGCACTGGTTACTGCTTTACGTGCCGCGTTTTTTTTCCCCTGCTTCATAACGCAGTTAACAAATTTAGCTGCAAGCTTTTCTTCCGGAGTGGCATCTTTTGTTACATTATCAAGGTTGATTTCTTTTACTGCCATTATTCACATCCACCATAACTAAAATTAAAATCTGTTAACATTTATTTAGGTCTTTTTGCTCCGTACTTTGATCGACCCTGTCTTCTATCATTAACACCCAAGGTGTCAAGAGCGCCCCTGACGATATGATAACGAACACCTGGAAGGTCTTTTACCCTGCCACCCCTGACGAGAACAACAGAGTGCTCCTGAAGGTTATGGCCCATACCTGGTATATATGCAGCAACTTCCATTCCGGTAGTCAAACGAACCCTGGCCACTTTTCTCAAAGCCGAGTTAGGTTTCTTAGGAGTTGATGTGTACACCCTGGTGCAAACTCCACGCTTCTGAGGTCCGCCTTTCAAAGCAGGTGTACTCGCCTTTTTTTCTGCTTTTTTTCTACCTTTTCTAACCAACTGATTAATGGTCGGCATAACTTTCCCTTACGCTCCTTATCGAATTTAAACAATTGTCATACACGACAAAATATTTATTCTACTTTCGCTTACTGAAAATGTCAAGTTTTTTTATTAATAAATTAAACTTCTGCAACCTCTCCAAACCCGACTTCAACGTCTCTATATCCAGGGAAACCAGTTCCGGCAGGAATAACACGGCCCATTACAACATTCTCTTTCAACCCTCTAAGGCTGTCATACTTGCCTTCAATGGCAGCAAGCGTCAGCACTTTTGTTGTTTCCTGGAATGATGCAGCAGAAAGGAAACTATCCGTAGACAATGAGGCTTTTGTAATACCAAGGATTAAAGGCTCTCCTTTTGCCGGCTCTCCACCCGTCCCGGCCACTTCCCGGTTTATCTCTTCAAAATGGATTCTATCTACCTGTTCATCGGGAATGAAGTTGGTATCGCCCGTGGTAATGACTTTTACCCGTCTCATCATCTGACGGATAACCACTTCAATGTGCTTGTCATTAATTCTTACACCCTGAAGCCTGTAAACTTCCTGCACCTCATCCACCAGATATTTGGCCAATGCCACTTCACCTTTGATGTTCATGATATCCTGAGGGTTGGCACTGCCTGCAACCAGGGGATCACCCGCTTTAACATAATCACCGTCATAGACAGTGACATGAAGTCCCTTGGGAATAGAATACTCTTTCTTTTCACCAACATCTGAGGGGGTAACGGTGACTTTTTGTCTTCCTTTGGTCCCTTTTAAAACCGTCACATACCCGTCAATTGCAGTCAGCACACCGGGATCTTTGGGTTTTCTGACTTCAAAAAGCTCTGCAACCCTTGGGAGACCACCTGTAATATCCTTTGTTTTAGTGGTTGCTCTCGGCAACTTGGCAACAACATCCCCGGCCATGACCTGATCATCTTCTTCAACAGTCAGGATTGCATTCACAGGCAGATAATATCTTGCAATCATTTTTGAATTGGGGAGTTTAATCCCTTTGCCATCTTTATCTTTTATAGTGATTCTCGGCCTGATCTCAGACTCTTTTCCCTCAATTATGGTACGGGAAACTTTCCCGGTTACAGGGTCAATCTGTTCCTGAACAGTGGATCCGACTTCTATGTCAGCAAAACGAACGCGGCCTGTAACTTCTGTGATAATCGGTGTTGTAAACGGATCCCAGGTGGCAATCACATCACCCGGTTCTATTTTCCGCCCATCTTTAATATGGAGGGTAGCACCATAAATCACCGTCTCCTTTGCTCTCTCACGTCCTTCTTCTCCTACGATAGTGAGACCGCCGCCCTTTCTATTCATTAAAATGACCTCATTATCAGCAGAAATTACGGTCTGGACATCTTCATTGTACTTCAATACGCCACCAACCCTTGCCTTGATTTCTGCAGCTTCAACCTTTCTTGAAGCAGTACCGCCAATGTGGAAGGTTCTCATGGTCAACTGGGTGCCTGGTTCACCAATGGATTGAGCTGCAACGATACCAATGGCCTGGCCAATTTCAACCGTTACGCCATGGGCAAGATCCCGCCCATAACACCTGGAACAGACCCCATGTCTTGAATTACAGGTAAGAACGGAACGGATTTTAATCTTTTGGACACTGGCTTCTTCAATCTTTTTAACATGATATTCAGTAAGCTCGGTATCCATCCCGACAATAAACTCATTTGAGTAGGGATCATGTATGTCTTCCTGGGTAACTCTTCCAAGAATTCTTTCTCCAAGGGTCTGAATAATTTCACCACCCTCGTATAATGCTTCCACTTCTATACCGTTAATGGTACCACAATCGACTTCAACGATAGTACAATCCTGACCGACATCAGCCAGCCGTCTTGTAAGATACCCGGAGTTTGCAGTTTTCAAGGCAGTATCAGCTAAACCTTTACGCGCACCATGAGTTGAGATAAAATACTGAAGTACAGACAGTCCTTCACGGAAGCAGGCTGTAATCGGATTTTCAATGATCTCACCGGAAGGTTTAGCCATCAAGCCACGCATTCCAGCCAGCTGACGCATCTGATCTTTACTTCCACGAGCTCCCGAGTCTGCCATGATATAAACAGCATTCAATTCTTCCGAAATGTCATCATCTTTGGCGCCTGTTGGATTTTTCATGACTTCCATCATGGCATTGGCAATATCGTCCGTACTTTGTGCCCAGATATCTACTACTTTATTATATTTCTCACCCTGGGTGATCAATCCTTCGGAATACTGATCTTTTATATCTTCAATACTCTTTTCGGAATTAGCAATAATATCCCATTTTTCATCCGGAATAATCATATCATCCACACAAATGGAAAGACCACCCAAAGTAGAATATTTATACCCGATGTCTTTAAGCCTGTCAGCAAGGATAACCGTCTCCTTCAAACCAATGTTACGGTATGCATAATCAATAAGCTTTGCAATGGATGACTTATCCATGAGCCTGTTTACAAGCTTGAACGGCAACGTGGTCTTCCGTTCGTCCACTTTGAATATGGTATAATAATCTCCTACTTTTCTGATACCTGTAAACTGATCCTGTTTCAAGCCATATAGCTGTTCGACAACAATCTCAGACACCTGGAATAAATTTTTAAATTCCTTTCTGGTTAGAATACCGGTTTTACCTTTGGTCTTTTTAACTTCATCATCAGAATATTTTTTTAGAACCTTATCAAATACCTTTCCAGCTTTTAACTCTTCCATTGCGGCTTCGCAATCTTCCAAGGTTTCGGTCCTGATTCGGCTTAATGCCAGGAGTGTATCACCAGGGATCGTTTCCCAAAGAAGAATCCTGCCTGTTGTGGTGTCATACATTTCACCATCAATCCTGACTTTAATCCTGGCATGAAGTCCCAACTCACCGGCATTAAATGCAAATCTGGCCTCTTCAATACTTGAGAATCTGATCCCTTCACCTTTTTGATTACGTACTGCCCGGGTCATGTAATAAATACCCAGAACAATATCCTGGGTCGGTACAATAATCGGCTGACCGTTTGCCGGAGACAGGATGTTGTTGGTAGACAGCATCATTATCCTTGCCTCAAGCTGGGCCTCAAGTGAAAGCGGGACATGAACCGCCATCTGGTCACCATCAAAATCAGCATTAAACGCAGGACAAACCAAAGGATGAAGCTGAATTGCTTTGCCTTCAATCAAAACCGGTTCAAATGCCTGAAAACCAAGGCGATGAAGAGTTGGTGCCCTGTTGAGCATGATCGGATACTCTTTTACCACCGATTCCAGTGCGTCCCAGACCTCGGTTTCCTCACGTTCAACCATTTTCTTGGCACTCTTAACCGTTGAGACAAGACCTTTTTGCTCAAGATAACTGTAAATAAAGGGTTTAAACAGTTCAAGAGCCATCTTTTTGGGGATACCGCATTGATGTAGCCGCAGCTCAGAGCCAACGGTAATAACCGTACGACCGGAGTAATCCACACGTTTACCTAAAAGGTTCTGTCTAAAACGCCCCTGTTTTCCTTTTAAGGTATCACTCAATGACTTTAATGGTCTTTTATTGGTGCCTGTAACCACCCGGCCGTGGCGACCGTTATCAAACAGGACATCTACTGCTTCCTGGAGCATTCTTTTTTCATTTCTGACAATAATATCAGGCGCATTCAGATCAACCAGCCTTTTCAAACGGTTGTTCCTGTTTATTACCCTTCTATACAGATCATTCAAATCAGATGTGGCAAATCGTCCACCTTCAAGAGGCACAAGCGGTCTTAAATCAGGAGGAAGAATCGGGCATGCTGTCAAAATCATTCGTGTGGGCTCAATACCTGAATTTAAAAATGCATCAATTACTTTAAGCCTTTTGGACATCTTCTGTTTTTTAGCAACAGACTTAGTGAGTCGAATCTCTTCTCTTAACTCATCATGAACCGCTTGAAGATCAATCTCTTCCAGCAGCTTTAAAATTGCCTCAGCGCCGATACCGGCTTCAAACTCATCACCAAAAGCGTCAAGTGCTTCATAATACTGATCATCAGACAAAAGCTGAAGTTTTTTAAGGCCGGTTTCTTTGGGATCAATGACAAGATAAGAATCAAAATAAAGAACTTTTTCAAGATTCTTTAACGTCAAATCAAGCACATTACCTATTTTACTGGGAAGACTTTTCAAAAACCAGATGTGTGACACTGGAGAAGCCAATTCAATATGCGCCATTCTCTCCCGCCGCACTTTTGATTGAATCACTTCAACGCCGCATTTTTCACATACAACCCCGCGATGTTTCATGCGTTTGTATTTGCCGCAATTACATTCATAATCCTTAGTAGGACCAAATACTTTTGCACAGAAAAGCCCGTCTCTTTCAGGCTTGAATGTTCTGTAATTTATTGTTTCCGGTTTCTTTATTTCACCATGAGACCACTCTCTAATCTGGTCTGAAGAGGCAAGGCTTATCTGAACACCCTGATAAATTTTAGGATCTTTTGGTTTTGCGAAGAAATCATATATATTGTCCAATGTCTTCTCCTTATTTTTTGCCTTCTATAAGATTCATATCCAAACCCAGACTATTCAGTTCTTTGGTAAGAACCCTGAAAGATTCAGGCATTCCAGGTTCAAGAACATTCTGGCCTTTTACTATTTTTTCATACATCCGAGTTCTTCCTGTCATATCATCGGACTTGACAGTCAAAAATTCCTGCAACGCATGGGCAGCACCATATGCTTCCATTGCCCAGACCTCCATCTCTCCCAGTCTCTGACCGCCGAACTGGGCCTTACCACCCAATGGCTGCTGCGTAACCAGGGAATAAGGACCTATGGAACGGGCATGAAGCTTATCATCAACCAGATGATGGAGCTTGAGCATGTACATAGTTCCAACCGTTACCGGCGTATCAAAAGGCTCACCGGTCCTGCCATCGTAAAGCACGGCTTGACCGGATGTATCAAATCCAGCCATATCAATCAGCTTTTTGATCTCTTTTTCACTTGCACCATCAAAAACCGGAGTCGCCATATGCACTCCGTTTCTGTAAAATGATGAAAACTCAATAAGCTTCTTGTCAGACATCTTTTTAATCCCGTTTACGAGAGTATTTTTTCTCTTGTTCGCCTTCTGGACTTCAGTTATAGAAAAAATTTCAATTACCTTTTCCCTTAATTTGTCCAGTTTTCTCTGGTTAAGCAGTTCATCGATTTGCTGCCCCAGACCATAGGCAGCATGTCCCAAATGAATCTCCAGTATCTGACCAACATTCATACGAGAAGGAACACCCAAAGGATTGAGTACCATATCAACCGATCTGCCATCTTCAAAGTATGGTAAATCCTCGACCCTTAAAATTCTTGAAACAACACCTTTGTTCCCATGGCGGCCCGCCATCTTATCACCGACGGAAAGAACTCTTTCCATGGCAACACTGATTTTGATCATTTTCAGTACACCGGGGGGAAGATCGTCCCCTTTTTCAAACCGGGATACCTGTCTGTTAAAATGTTCTCTTGCCTTTTTGATCTGCTCCTGTGCGCTCTCAAGTATGACCTGCGCCTTTTCAGTAATCACAGCATTTTTTATGGCAACATTAACAAGCACAACAACCGGAATATTTGCAAAAAGACCAGGTTTTACCTTGGTGCCTGATTTAACCAGAACCTTTCCTGTTTTTTCAAGATCTGTGATAATTTTCTTGCCGGCAAGAATGGACTCAACTTTTTCCCGTGCTACATCAGAGATAATTTTAATTTCATCATCCCTGTCTTTTTCAAGTCTTTCTATCTCATCATCTTCAATGAATCTTGTACGATCGTCTTTTGTAAGGCCTCTTCTCGAGAAGACTTTGGCATCAATAACCTTACCTTTTACACCCGGTGGCACACAAAGAGACGTATCTTTTACGTCCCCTGCTTTTTCACCGAAAATAGCACGAAGCAATTTTTCTTCAGGGGAAAGCTGTGTCTCACCTTTTGGTGTAATTTTACCCACAAGGATATCTCCGGATGTAACTTCTGCACCCAGACGGATAATACCGCTTTCATCAAGATTCCTTAAGGCCTCTTCTCCAACATTGGGAATATCACGGGTGATTTCCTCTTTCCCCAATTTTGTATCCCTTGCAAGAACTTCATATTCTTCAATATGAACAGATGTATAAACGCCATCTTTTACCAGCCGCTCACTCACCAGTATGGAGTCCTCATAATTGTATCCATCCCAGGGCATGAACGCGACCGTCACATTTTTACCAAGAGCTAACTCACCCATCTCGGTGGATGGACCGTCTGCAATCACCTGACCTTTTTTTACTTCTTCACCTTTTATAACGATGGGGCGGTGATTAAAACAGGTGTTCTGATTGGAACGAATAAACTTTGAACAATCATATATGGATACTGCTTTTTCAAAATCACCTCTTTGGGTATCATGATTCCGAACAACAATCCGTTTGGAATCCACATCGACAACAACACCATCATAAGAGGCTACAATAGTAACACCCGAATCCCGCGCAACGATGCTTTCCATCCCGGTGCCGACAAGAGGGGCTTCACTCCTGATCAGTGGAACTGCCTGGCGTTGCATGTTGGATCCCATCAACGCCCTGTTGGCATCATCATTTTCAAGGAACGGAATTAAGGATGCGGACACGGATACCAATTGGTTTGGCGAAACATCCATGAATTCTACATCCTGGTTTTCAATCATTTCAAATTCACCACCAACCCGTGAAGAAACCAAAGGATTGATAAAATTATTATCAACGTCAAGGGGTGCATTTGCCTGGGCAATAGGATGTTCCTGTTCTTCAAAGGCTGTCAAATGCTCAATTTCCTTGGATGCATTTCCTTTATTTGCAATCCTGTATGGAGTTTCAATGAAACCAAAATCATTCACCCTTGCATAGGTACAAAGAGAAACGATCAAACCGATATTCGGACCTTCAGGAGTTTCAATAGGACAAATCCTTCCATAATGAGACGGATGGACGTCTCTGACTTCAAACCCTGCTCTTTCTCTTGTCAAACCACCGGGCCCAAGTGCAGATAATCTTCTTTTATGGGTGGTTTCAGACAAGGGATTGGTCTGATCCATGAACTGGGACAACTGGGAGGTGCCGAAAAATTCCCTGACAACTGCTGAGACAGGTTTAGGATTAATTAAATCATGGGGCATCATGGCATCCACTTCCTGCATGCTCATTTTTTCCTTTATGGCCCTCTCCATCCTTACAAGCCCGATTCTATAATGATTTTGAAGCAACTCACCCACCGCTCGAACACGGCGGTTTCCCAGATGGTCAATATCATCGACCTGACCCTGAGTATCTTTGAGTTCAATCAATGTTGCAGCCGTTAACAGAACATCTTCTTTTCGCAAAGTCTTTACATCGATCTTAGTATCAACACCAAGACGATGATTCATTTTCAGTCTTCCCACCTTAGACAAATCATAATATGCCTGTCTGAAAAAGAGGTGGTCAACAAAATCCTGGGCAACTTCAATAGTTGCGGGATTTCCAGGCCTGAGCCGTCTGTAGATATCCATCAGGGCTTCTTCTTTTGTTTCAGTTTTATCTGAAACAAGGGTCTTCCTCATGGAATCTGAATTTGCCGGATCAACATAAAGAATATTAAACTCATTGATATCTTTTTCCTCTATAAGTTCAAAATTCTCTTCGGTAATCAGGTCTCCGGGTTTAAATAGAACTTCCCCGGTCTCTCCATCAATAATATGCTGGGCAAAGGGTTTATCAATCAGTTCACTATCTAAAATAGGGATATAATCAAGACCGTCTTCTTCCAGCTGCTTTATCGCTCGTTTTGTAAAAATTCTTCCCTTTTTGATGATAATCTCGCTGGTTTTAGGAGATTTAATATCAAAACTGGCTCGTTGACGCTGTAGATTTTCCGGGGAAAACTCTTTAAAAAATGATCCATTCTTTTTAATAATATGTTCTTTATTATAGAAAAAATCCAAAATATCTTCGCTGGTATAACCAAAGGACTTAAAAAGGATGGACACAGGGAATTTGCGCCGTCTGTCTATTCTTATAGAAACGATATCCTTGATATCGATTTCCATATCAATCCAGGAACCCCTGACAGGAATTATTCTGGCATTGTATATAATTTTGCCTGTAGAATATTTCTTGCCTTTATCATGATCAAAAAACACACCTGATGATCTGTGCAACTGGCTTACAACAGCTCTTTCGGTACCATTAATAATAAAGGTGCCCTGTGGTGTCATCAATGGTATGGTGCCGAAATAAACTTCTTGTTCCTTAATATCACGAATCGTTGAAATATCTGTTTCCTTATCATGATCATAAACAACGAGCCGAACCTTGATATTTACCGGAATGTCATAAGTCATGCCTCTTGAAGTGCATTCTTTCATGGAATGCTTTGATTCACTAAAAGAATAAGAGACATATTCCAATGATGATGTGTCTGTAAAATCCTTAATGGGAAAAACAGATTTAAAAACGGCATGGAGTCCTTTTTCTTCCCTTTCCTCAGGCAAGACGCCTCTTTGAAGAAAACTCTCATAAGAATCTCTTTGCATCCCTATTAAATCAGGAATATCAATGATTTTTCTTCTACTGCCAAACTCTTTTCTAATACGCTTATTTATCAAAAGACTTCCGGTCATGATATCTCCTGGGTATGAAGTTTTTCCAACCGTAAAAGCGGAGACATGACACCATTGCCTTGCCCCCGCATAAATTCTATGCACTTCAAAACTTTGTAAACCAAACTATTTTACAAAATTATTTTACAGAAACCTGTGCACCAGCCCCTTCTAACTTTTCTTTAATTTTTTGGGCTTCTTCTTTTGGAATTGCCTCTTTAACTGCCTTTGGTGCTTCTTCAACAAGTGCTTTTGCTTCTTTAAGACCAAGGCCTGTGATTGCCCTTACTTCTTTGATAACATTAATTTTCTTATCACCAAATGTTTCGAGAATAACATCAAATTCAGTCTGCTCTTCTTCAGCGGCAGCATCACCGCCTGCAGGCATTGCACCGGCTGCAAAGGCCATAGGTGCTGCAGCAGTTACACCAAACTTGTCTTCAAATTCTTTGACAAGTTCGGAAAGTTCAAGAACACTCATGTTTGATATAAATTCAATAACATCATCTTTTGTGATATCAGCCATTATTTTCTCCTAAATAAAACGATAAAAAATATATTTTTCAAAATTATAAATAAAAATGTTTACGCTGCTTCTTTTTGATCTTTAACTGCATTAAGAACATTAACAAAAGATCGGGGAACACCGGAAAGAACATTAACAAACGAGGTCGGAACCGCATTAAGCGTATAAACCAGTTTGCCAAGAAGTTCTTCTCTGGACAGCATTTTTGCTAAATGTTTTATCTCTTCGGGGTTGAGAAGCTTTCCTGAGAAAGCACCTGCTTTAATTTCAAGTCTCTCGTTGTCTTTAGCAAAATTGACCAGAATCTTTGCTGGGGCAACAGGATCATCCTTTGATAAAACAATGGCATTTGGCCCTTTGTAAAAATCTTCCATCAAGGCAGCATCTGTGCCTTTTGATGCTCTTTTCAGCAGTGAGTTTTTAACAACTTCTATTCGAACGCCTTCATTTCTCAGCTGCGAACGAAGATCTGTCATTTTTAATACGTCCAGACCTTTATAGTCAATCAGTATTGAGATCTCAGATTCTGAAACTTCTTTAGCGAGCCTTTCAACCAGTTCTTTTTTTTGGGAAATATTCAGCAATTTTCTTACACCTCCTTCCATTTATTATATTTTTTCGAAGGTGCCGACTAAACCAAAATAAAATCATATTATTTTCCATCTCGGCAGGCCGGCAAATCCGATTATGCACTTTTTAAAAAAAGTACACCTACTGTCTATGACAGGTTTAAAAACCTATTTTATCAACCTATTTTATCAATAAAGGATCTACTTTTATACCCAGACCCATTGTTGAAGATATGCTGATTGTTTTAAAATATATTCCCTTGCTGGAAGCAGGTTTTAATGCCGACAATTTATCTAAAAAGGCTTTGGTATTTTCGGTCAATTTTTGGGCTCCAAAAGAGACCTTGCCTATCGGCACATGAACAATACCTGCTTTTTCTACTCGAAAATCAATTTTACCTGCTTTCAATTCATTAATTGCTTTTTCAAGTTCAAAGGTTACCGTTCCTGTTTTAGCATTCGGCATCAACCCACGAGGTCCGAGTATCCTACCCAGTTTTCCGACAGAGCCCATCATATCCGGAGTTGCAATGGCTTTATCAAAACCAAACCATCCGTCCTGAATCTTTTTAATGGTCTCTTCATCGGCAATAAAGTCTGCTCCTGCATCCAAGGCTTCTTTTTCTTTCTCGCCCTTTGCAAAAACCAATACTTTTACCTCTTTACCAAGTCCGTTGGGCAATATAACCGTACCCCGAACCATTTGATCGGCATGCCGCGGGTCAACGCCTAACCTCACGGCAACATCAACAGTTTCATCGAACTTTGCATGGCTTGTAGAAACTGCAAGTTCCATGGCATTCAGTGGATCGTATTGAACCGTTCTATCAACCTTTTTAAGTGCTTCTGTCTGTTTTTTACTCCGCTTTGGCATTTTCATCACTCTTTTTACTTAAGGTTAAACTACTTCTATCCCCATGCTTCTTGCTGTACCTGCAATAATCTTTACAGCAGCATCAATATCTGAGGCATTTAAATCTTCTTTTTTGGTTTCGGCAATTGCAACAAGTTGATCTCTGGTTACTGTTCCAACCTTCTCCCGATTGGGCTCGCCAGACCCTTTTGTAATCTTAGCTGCAGCCAGCAGCAGTCTGGATGCCGGTGGCGTTTTTGTAATAAAGCTGAATGATCTATCCTTGTATACGGTGATAACGACTGGAATGATAGACCCTGCATCATTGGCAGTTTTTGCATTAAAAGCTTTGCAAAAATCCATAATGTTGACACCATGCTGACCTAATGCAGGCCCGATGGGCGGAGATGGATTTGCTTTTCCTGCTTCAACCTGAAGCTTTATTTGTGTCATTACTTTTTTTGCCATTTTTTTAACTCCTGAAACTTAACTATTTGACCATACTATATTTTAGAAACCTGTATAAAATTCAGTTCTACAGGGGTTGGACGCCCAAAAATACTTACTAGCACCTTAATTTTTTCCTTATCAGGTGATACATCTTCAACCGTACCATTGAAACTTGAAAACGGCCCGTCAATAACCCTGACTTCATCACCTGGTTCAAAAAAATATTTTGGCTGAGGCTTATTCTTGCCATGCTGCATTTTATCAACAATGCTTTGAGCCTCTTTGTCACTTATAGGTGCCGGTTTATTTTTCCCACCCAAAAAACCGGTAACCTTTGCAGTGGAATTTACAATATGCCATGTCTCATTATCCAGATGAATTCTAACGAGAATATACCCTGGGTAAAATTTTCTTGAAGATTCCCTTTTTTTCCCATTAACAAGCTCAACAATATTTTCAGTCGGGATAAGGATCTCACCAAATTTTTCAGGATGTCTGGAAGCTTCAATTCTTTCTTCCAGAGCAGCTTTAACTTTCTGCTCATGACCTGAATACACATGTACGACATACCATTTTAGAGACATGATACTTCCCTTGTTTTATGTCAGGACAACCTGAACAAGCTTTGATAGGCTGTAATCAAAAAGTCCTAAAAAAACTGCAAGAACAAAAACAAAAATTATCACGACAATGGTAGTCCCTGTGGTCTGTTTACGGGTCGGCCAAGTTACCTTTTTTAACTCCATCTTGACCTCTCTTAAAAAATCCATTGCTTTTTTGAAAAAATTTGCTTCGCCAGCTTTTGCATCAGTCAAGTTTTTTTCTGACTTTGCCTTTAAAGAACTTGCTACTATTGCCGATTTTGAACTTGAAAAACCTGAAGAGCCGGCAGACGAATCTGTCTCGTTTTCCACTACAGCCCTTTGTTTTTTCTTTTCACTTACAGGCTTTTTTTTCTGTAATCGTGACATACAACTCCTAAGTTTTTCTTGGCAGCCCTAATCCTTTTTTTTGCATTTGGGTTGCAAGACTAAAAATGTGGCAGGTCAGGAGGGAGTCGAACCCGCAACCGCCGGATTTGGAGTCCGGAGCTCTGCCAATTGGAGCTACTGACCTGCAAAAAACTATTGCTATTTAATCTTTGTTTCTTTATGCATTACATGCTTATTGCAAAACTTGCAATACTTCTTAAACTCAATTTTATCTGGAGTTTTCCTCTTATTCTTAGTCGTTGTATAATTTCTTCTCTTGCACTCTGTACAGGCAAGAGCAATGATGACTCTGTCCATTATTAACTCCTCAGGACTTTATTCTACAATTTCACCGATAACACCGGCACCAACGGTACGTCCACCTTCCCTGATGGCAAACCTGAGCTCTTTTTCCATTGCAATGGGGTTGATCAACTCCACGTTAATGGTTGCATTATCCCCTGGCATGATCATTTCCACACCTTCTTCAAGCGTCAGAATACCTGTAATATCTGTTGTCCTAAAAAAGAACTGAGGTCTGTAACCACTGAAAAAAGGTGTATGACGCCCACCTTCTTCTTTGCTCAATGCGTACATCTCTGCTTTGAACTTTGTATGCGGGGTAATGGTTCCCGGTTTGGATACAACCTGACCTCTTTCTACCTGCTCACGTTTGGTACCGCGAAGAAGTATACCTACATTATCTCCTGCCTGGCCCTCGTCAAGAAGTTTTCTGAACATCTCAACACCGGTACATACTGTCTTGGCTGTCTCTCTGATACCGACAATCTCAACCTCTTCACCGGTCTTAATTATACCACGGTCAATCCTTCCTGTTACAACGGTTCCACGGCCTGAAATACTGAATACGTCCTCTATGGGCATCAGGAATGGTTTTGCTGTATCTCTTTCCGGTTCCGGAACATAGGAATCAAGTATATCAAGAAGCTCCCAGATAGGCTTGGCATCTTCACTGTCTACATCATCACTTTCAAGGGCTTTCAGTGCGCTGCCTCTAATAATCGGAACCTCTGTAAACTCATAACCCTCAAGAAGCTCCTCCAATTCCATCTCAACCAACTCGATCAGCTCTTCGTCATCCACCATGTCGCATTTGTTCAAAAATACAACTATTTTGGGCACTCCAACCTGACGGGCAAGAAGAATATGCTCTCTTGTCTGGGGCATGGGGCCGTCATCAGCACTGACCACCAGGACTGCACCGTCCATCTGGGCAGCACCCGTGATCATGTTCTTAATGTAGTCAGCATGGCCCGGGCAGTCCACATGCGCATAGTGACGGTTATCTGTCTCATACTCTACATGGGCTGTGGCTATTGTGATACCACGTTCTCTTTCTTCAGGTGCTTTGTCAATCTCATCAAACGGAACAAATGTGGCATTGCCCTTCATCCCGGCATGCTTGGTAATTGCTGCTGTAAGCGTAGTCTTGCCATGGTCAATATGACCGATTGTTCCTATGTTCACATGCGGCTTTGTCCGCTCAAATTTTTCCTTAGCCATCTTCTTTATTCCTCCTGCCGTTGTTTTGGAGCCCATAATCGGAATCGAACCGATGAACCTCTTCCTTACCAAGGAAGCGCTCTACCGACTGAGCTATATGGGCCCGAAAATGCGATTCAAATTAACTAAAATTTAACTCAAACCATTATCCCATTAGAGATCGAAAAAAGTGGAGCGGGAGACGAGATTCGAACTCGCGACATTCAGCTTGGAAGGCTGAAGCTCTACCAACTGAGCTACTCCCGCATAGGGAGAAACTAAAATAGCTAATTAACCCATTAGCTATGTAGTAACGATCCCCCATAACAATACTTTTAAGATCTCCTACACAACACACTGGTGGTGGGGGGAGGATTTGAACCTCCGAAGGCTGAGCCGTCAGATTTACAGTCTGATCCCTTTGACCACTCGGGAACCCCACCGATTTATTTTGGAGCCGATACCCCGAATCGAACGGAGGACATTCTCATTACAAGTGAGATGCTCTACCAACTGAGCTATATCGGCTCATCTTAATATCCGCAACATTTTGTCACGACAAAAAGACCGAGAGATGATATCAGAACAAATCAAGAGAATCAACCCTGAATTTCACTAAATTCCAATCACCAGCTTAAAACATTTGAATTGGACTTCCAAAAACCTTCCTTTACTCTGATTTCCTTGTTTTTTCTTTGAATTAAGCCTTATTCAATATCTAAAACAAAATACAGACTGGGAAAATCTTTAAAAATCATAACACTAATATCCAATATTCAATAACTTATCAATTTATACAAATAAAATAAAAATTACAAGAAATTTTTAACCTCGTTCTTTTTAATCGTAACCTATGGAAAATCAAAAACCTGTTAATCAGGATTAAAATACGCATATATCCTTGACAAGCTTTCCTTAATTTTATAATTAATCCACCAAACGTTAACGTAACAATCAAGGAATAAAATGTTTAAAATCAAGCTTGTTATAAGCTTAATGCTTTTTTGGATCACAGCAGGTTGTCAACACTCATACAATAAAATCAACTCCGATCAATCCATTAAGAGGCAAACAATTTCTTCGGAAGCTCTGAAAGCTGA
>JAHOYS010000382.1 GCA_019038815.1 Desulfobacterales bacterium
ACTCCCCCGATTTTACCTTGGAGCAGTGTAAAAAAAATTAGGCGGTGGATTTGGGGTCTTTTAACTGATTGCCTAAGCAGGATAATTGTGATAAAAAAATTTGATGACTCAAATTATCAGTATAGCAAACCAGAAAGGGGGCGTTGGTAAAACAACGACCTCAGTAAATCTTTCAGCCTCTCTTGCCAAAATCGGAAAAAAAGTATTGCTTGTTGATTGTGATTCCCAGGCAAATGCCACAACAGGTATGGGAATTGATAAGCCATCCCTTGAAAATTCTCTTTATCAGGGACTTATTGGCGAGGCCGGGGTTGATGACATTGTTTATCCGACAATGTTACCCAAATTGATGATGATTCCGGCCGATATCGATCTTATTGGATTTGAAATTGAGATGGTGTCGGAAAGGGATAGAGAAAAAAAACTTAAAGATCTTCTGGGGCAGACAAAAGAAAGGTATGATTATATTATCATTGATTGTCCGCCGGCTTTAAGTTTGTTGACATTGAATGCGTTTACAGCTTCAGATGCCGTCTTGATACCCCTGCAAAGTGAATTTTATGCCCTTGAAGGTCTGAGTCAGCTGCTGGATACCATAAAACGAGTCAAGTCATCTTTTAATCCCGGGTTGAAAATTAATGGAATTCTTTTGACTATGTATGATCAAAGAACAAATCTTGCTAAACATGTTGTTGAAGATGCGAGAAAATATTTCAAGGATATGGTTTTCAAAACAAAGATACCGCGTAATGTAAAGCTTGGAGAGGCACCGAGCTATGGATTGCCGGCAATATTATATGATAAACATTCAAAAGGATCAAAAAGTTATATTACTTTTGCAAGGGAATTTTTAACCCGGAGGTCACAAGCAAAAAAATGACAAAAAAGAAAAAGAAAAACACTGGACTGGGACGGGGAATTTCAGCACTGATTCCTGATGTTGAAACCCTTGAAGGCAACTCTGATTTTCTTATGTGCCCTGTTGGGGATATTGCACCTAACAGGTATCAGCCCAGAACTGTATTCAGCCGGGAAGAACTTGACAGATTAAAGGAATCTATTGCACTGCGGGGTGTTTTACAGCCTTTATTAGTAAGGCACCTTGATGACTCCTATGAGTTGATAGCAGGAGAGAGAAGACTTCGTGCCGCCAGGGAAGCTAATTTGACCCATGTGCCCGTGTTTGTAAAAAACTTGACCGATGAACAGGTACTGGAAGTTTCCATTATTGAGAATATCCAAAGAGAGGATTTAAATGTTCTTGAAGAGGCAGAGGCTTATCATCGATTGATTCATGAGTTTAATTATACCCAGGAAAAAGTTGCCAAAAAAATTGGAAAGAACCGTTCTACCATCGCAAATCTGATTCGCCTTAGAAGCCTTCCCCAGGTGATTAAAGACAGTCTGATTGCCGAAAAAATATCTATGGGACATGCAAGAGCCCTGTTAGGGGCAGGTTCCCAGGAAAACCAGATTTATCTTTTTAAAATAGTCCTTGAAAAAGAGTTGTCTGTAAGGCAGACGGAAAAACTTGTCAACAATGTCAAACAAGAACCCCAAAGATTGCAGAAAAAAATATCTGCTGTAGAAAAGAAACTTCTTGAAGAGACCTGTTTAATCCTTTCCAATCGAATCAAATCCAACGTCAGGATTAAAAAGAACGGAGATAAAGGTAAAATAGAAATCAATTTTAAATCAAGAACAGAGTTTCAACGCCTGATCGATCTTTTGACTAATCTTTCATGAAAATAGTTGTCGCGAAAACCGCTGGATTTTGTATGGGAGTCCGGCGCGCTGTGGATATGGTGTTGGATGCATCCAACTTGTCTTCTGACCCGATTTATACCTATGGTCCTTTGATCCATAATCCCCATGTCCTTGCCATGCTTGAAGAAAAAAAGATTTTCAGAATTGATAAAATCCCTGAAAAGGGGAGTGGTATTGTTCTTGTCCGGGCACACGGGGTTCCGCCGGACGATAAAAAAGCCTTGGAGGATGCCGGTTTTACTGTGATAGATGCGACCTGCCCCAGGGTGGTAAGGGTCCAGGTGATTATTAGTAAATATGCCCGGAAAGGCTATTCAACTATTATTATCGGAGATGAGAAACACCCGGAAGTGGTGGGTCTTTTAGGCTATGCAAAAGGAAACGGGCATACCATCACATCCATAGATCAGCTTTCCACACTACCCAGGTTTAAAAATGCCATCGTGGTTGCCCAAACGACTCAGGATACGGGCTTTTATGATGGAATAAAAGCCTGGTGTGAGGCTCATGCACCTCATTATGAGATATTTGATACTATTTGTGGCTCCACTGAAAAAAGGCAGGCTGAAATCCGAACGCTTGGCAAGGAAAATGATGCGGTCGTTGTTGTTGGCGGGAAACAAAGCGGAAACACAAAACGGCTGGCCCAGATCGCATCCCAGACAGGGAAACTCACAGCCCATATTGAGGATGTTACCCAAATTGATTATGAGAAATTGTCATCAGTCGGTTCTGTCGCGATAACAGCCGGGGCTTCTACACCAAACTGGATCATTAATGACGCATACGTTCAGATAGAAAACAACCTTCAACGGCAGCATCCTGCCCGGGTACTTTTATTTTTAATCCGCGATTTCTTATTGAAAACCAATATAATGGCCGCAGCAGGCGCAGGTTTTTTGACCTATGCGTGTTCTGTACTTCAAGGGATTGATCAAAATCTGCATCATGCTGTGATAGCCATGCTGTATGTGCTTTCAATGCAGATACTGAATAATTTATTCACTGTTAAGCCTGATAAATATAATCATCCCCAAAGGGCACTTTTTTATAAGAAAAATCGAGTGTGCCTGTGGTTTGTTGCTGTTTTATCAGGTGTGGCAGGTCTTAGCCTTAGCTTTATTACAACCGGGGCATTGTCTTTTTTTATTCTGTTTGTCATGAGCCTTTTGGGGTTGTCATACAATTTTAAAATCATTCCTTTACCATTAAAAAAAGGACAGATTGGCCGATTAAAAGATATTTCCGGCTCAAAAACCATTCTGATTACCATTGCCTGGGGAACAGTCACCTGCCTTTTGCCGGCAGTGGCAAATCAAAGTAATTTGCTGTCTGTCGCAATGGTGTTCTTATTTGCTGTCGGCCTGGTATTTGCGAGAACAGCCTTTTTTGATATTCTTGCCATTCAGGGTGACAGAATTACCGGAAAAGAAACCCTTCCCATCCTTTTAGGAGAAAAGGCAAGTTTTAGAATCATACAATATGTTTTGATAGCGGATATGGGTATTGTTTTTTTGACATTTTTTACCGATCTATTGGTAAACAAAGCTTTTTTTCTTGCTTCCATTCCCTTTTTTATGTTTTTGTTAATAAAATTTTTTCAAAAAGACAGCCTTATCCCAGGTGTGCATCTGGAATTTTTTATTGAATTTTTATTTATTGCCGCTGGATTGACAGCCATTTTAATCTAAATTTTTGCTTTCAAAACTTTAATTTTTTCGTCTTTTTTTTGCCATAAATCGTTCAGCCAGATAAAAAAACGGTTTTTATACTCGGGATCATTAAAATAATCTCCGGTCAGAGAATCAGTCAAGGAGATGACGTCAAAGTCAATAATAATTTTATCGACCCTGCCTGAAATATATTGCCAGAATGTGGGGATTTTATCCGGGTACACAATAGTGACATCAATGATTTTATGAAGGTAATCACCCATGGAGCCCAGGACAAAAGCAACCCCACCGGCTTTCGGGATCAAAAGGTGATTGAAATGATTGTTTTGGGAATTATTTTTACGCTGTGTGAATCTTGTTCCTTCGACAAAATTCATGATAGAGACCGGCGTATGTTTAAATTTTTCACATGCTTTTTTTGTGCTGGCAAGATCTTTATTTTTTAGATGGGGTTTTTCCTCCAATTGTTTTTTTGAATATCGTTTCATAAAAGGAAAATCCAATGCCCACCAGGCAAGCCCCAGGAACGGAACCCAGATCAATTCTTTTTTTAAGAAAAATTTCAGCATGGGGATCTTTTGATTTAATGTTGTCTGCAATGCTAAAATGTCCACCCAGGACTGGTGATTGGAAATCACCAGGTACCATTCTTTTTTTTCTAATTTTTCAAGCCCCCGGATATCCCATTCTATTTTACAGAACAGTTTTGAGTTGAATGAATTAACTCCTATCCAGAGAGTGGCAATGGATATCAGGATGTTGTCAAGAATCACAACAACTGAGTTGATCGGGGTAAGAAATTTGAAAAAAGAAACTATAATCAATGGGATGGTTAAAGAGATGGTATTCACAGTGTATAATAATATTGACAAAACGCCTTTGATTGAGTGCGGTAGAAAATATAACATAAAAAGAGTCAGGCTTTTTTAAAATTCATGATATGTTTTTTTATAGTTCTTCTATCCAGCCCTGTCAGTTTTGCGACCTTTTCGTATGTGCCGGCATCATCGTACAAAAGCTTGCAATATCCTGATACCAGGGATGACACTAAAATATCCCGGTCTGAAATCCCTTGTAAAAGTTTCTGTTTCAAGGAGGCGGTTTTTTCTTCGTCTTTTTGTTTGCCTTTATAGTCCCGTCTTAACAGAACACTTCTGACACACTGTTCAAGCTCCCGAACATTTCCTGGCCATTGATAATCCTTTCCAAGCCGGCGGTCAATAATTCTTTTAACTTTCAGGATTAATTTTTCAGAATGGGTACCGGCCATTTTTTTTATGGTGAAATCAAGAAGGTCATCGATTTCAGATGGGTTTTCCCTGATTCTGGTTCTAAGGGGCGGTACTTCAATGATATCGGAACACAGCCTGTAATAAAAATCGTCCCTGAATACCTTGCCGCTGAGAATATCTTTTTTAGGCCGGTTGGTGGCAGCAATGACCCTTCCGTTAAATCTTGATTTTTCATGGGTACCGACAGGGGAAAAGCTTCTCTCCTGGAGAACTCTTAACAGTTTGATCTGTACATGGCTGGGGATTTCACCGATTTCATCTAAGAGGATGGAGCCATGAGGACTGCACCGGTCAAACACACCCTGGTAATTATCGACAGCCCCGGTAAATGCACCTTTTGTATGCCCGAACAGTTCTGATTCGAGCAGGGTCTCAGGATACTGGGAAAGGTTCAGGGAAGAAAAGGCCCGGGTGAAGCTCTGGGTAAAACATTGCTTTTTTGTATCAAAGGGAATGTATCCGCTTCTGCCGATAGCTTTGGCAGCCGTACCCTTTCCCGTGCCGGTTTCACCCAGAAGCAGAGTAGAAAAATCCTCCATCTTGTCCCATAGAAATTTGTTGTATAGATCAAAATTATAAGTGAAAACATTGTACCATAAATGTTTTTTCAGCTTTTGCATACATGGGCTGTTTCCCACAAGGGAGTTGGAAATAAAGTAAAAGGCCCGTCTGAGTTGATAGGAAAGGGCAAAATAATGGGGGATGCTCTTAGCGTCAAATCCATTTGTATGGAGCATGTGCATGGCTTTTTCAGCAAAGGGAACCTTGATTGGTGTGTCTTCGGCCTTGATTTGATCCTTTATCAGCTGGTCAAAATCATCCTTGAATTTGTAAAAGAGATCAAACAGGAATACAATCGTGATGATTTCCTTATCCTGGTCGTGAAATGCGTTGATATTGGCACGACCCTGGCTTTCAAGTTTTTTTATCCTGTGGTCCACTTCTTTAATACATTGATCAATACTCTCCCGCCTGGAAGCTGAAGGGAAAAGGCCTGCTATTTTAAGATCAAGTTTTTCTCTTAAATCGCTGAACGGGTTTGCAAAAGCGGCATTATAGACTGTCTTGAAAAAGTGGCGTTCTTCTGAATTAAGTGTTGCTTTTTTCAATTCGATTCTCCATCAGCTATCATTGCCGTTAATGTGCAATTTTGTACACCTCATATGCATAAAATGCAAGAAAAAATTTGCTGCCTGGCAGTTCAAAAAGAAAAATAAAGTAAAAAACACTATTATTTATGTTGGTTATGTCTTTCAAGGGGTTTGGCACAATACTTGAAGTATATGATTAGGATTTAAGTAATTAAGTTAACGTGAATTTTCATGGCTGTACCATGGAAATGAAACCAAAAATAAATTATGGAGAACACTTATGATTAGAAGAATACTGAATTCAAGACTTCCTTTAATGGTTTATAACCCTGTAAAGGTGTTTGATGTAAAGTATTTTAAAAAGATTTTCAACGCTGGCGCTCTTCCGGTATTTGATACAGAATTTTTAACCCATGACGATATACTTCAAAACGCCTTGTTGCTTTCCAAAGAAAAATTTAGTTTTGGTATCAGGCTTTCAACCCATGATAATGAGCTGATCGAAAAAATCAAACAGCAGCAGATGATGAATCTTGATCTTTTAATTTCCCCTCTTACAAAAGATGATACGCCTGCAGAATTCAGTAATTTCAGCGACACTAAAATCGTTCTTGAAATCAAGGACATTAATATCAATGACAGGATAAAAGCGGTATCTCCCCATGCCTTGATTTTAAAAGGAAATGAAGCCGGCGGAAAGGTTTCAAAATATTCTTCTTTTGTTTTGATGCAATGGTATTTGAAAAATAGTGAATTACCGATATTTATCCATGGCGGTGTCGGAAGATATACGGCTGCCGGTATGTTTGCAGCAGGTGTTTCAGGTCTTGTCATGGACAGCCAGTTTCTTATGACGGATGAAGCCCCGGTATCGGATAATTTTAAAAAGCTTTTGGCCATGGTGGATGAAAGTGATTCCACTGAAATTAACTATAAAGGCAGCGACATTTACCGGGTGTTTGCAAAACTGGGTACTAAAATTGTTAAAGACCTGAAACTTGCCGCAGTTGAATTTGGTGATGATCCAAATGGCAGACAAAAGATTTATGAAGCCATCGCGGATAATATGGCAGCCTTTGACAACGAGGACACCCCGTTTATCCAGTCCCTTTTTTACCTGGGCCAGGATGGCGTATTTGCCAAGGATTTTGTAAAAGAGTCAACAAGTCTCAAAGAAATTATTTCAAGTTTTTTCAAATCCATTGGTGAGAACTTAAATTTTATTGATAATAACGATCCCATAAAACCGGGTTCACCATTTGCCAAGGATCAGGGAACCAAATTCCCGTTAATCCAGGGACCCATGGCAAATATTTCAGATAACTCTGATTTTGCAAATAAGGTTCTAAAAGAGGGAGCATTGCCGTTTTTTGCAGTGGGAAGTCTTCCTGAACAGCTGGCGGACGATATGCTCAAAGACGGTGCCAAAAAAGTAGATAATTTTGGTGCCGGACTTGTGGGGATTGAAGCGTTTAATCCCGCGGTAAAACAACATCTGGACATGGTTAAAAAATATAAGGTTCCCTATGCTCTTTTTGCAGGAGGGATTCCTTCCCAGGCGGTAGAACTTGAAGAAGCAGGAACCAAAACTTATTTGCATACCCCATCAGTATCCATGATGGAAAATGCCCTGAAAAGCGGATGCAGACGGTTTATTTTTGAAGGCGGGGAAGCAGGCGGTCATGTGGGCACTCTTTCTTCCATGGTTCTGTGGGAAGATGCCATTGCTACATTGATCAATAAAAATTATGATCTTACTGGTTTATACCTGGTATTTGCCGGCGGTATCTCCACCTGTTTTGCATCATTTTTTATTTCAGGGCTCACATCCTTTCTTGCGGCTAAAGGGGCAAAAATCGGTATCCAGGTGGGAACTGCCTACCTTTTTGCCGATGAAATCGTGGCAACCAAAAGTATTAAACCTCAGTACCAGGAAATTATTATCAGGGAAAATGAGACCATGGTCATCGGCAAAAGCTTAGGGCTGGCATCCAGGACCGCGCCCACCGAGTTTGCCCGAAGGATGGTTGAAAATGAAACCCGGATGATGAAAAACAAGGAAAGCCTGAAAACAAGAAAGCGTGTCTTTGAAAAGAAAAATATAGGTTCGCTGCTGATAGGTGCAAAAGGGTTCCTGCCGGATTTTAAAAACCCCGGACCTGAGAATTACACCTGGTTTGAAGATGAAGAACACAAAGAAAAGGGCAATTTTCTTGTGGGGGACAGCCTGGCCTTTTTTGATCGGTCAGTCACTATAAAACAGATCCACGATAAATACTTTGAAGCCAAATCAGCACTTTATACAAATATTAATTTTCTTGAAATATTTTCAAGTTCAAAAAATAAAATTAATGATGAAATTGCCGTGGTGGGTATCGGTTGTACCCTGCCGGATGCCGATGATCCGGACAGTTTGTGGGAAAATATTTTAAACAAAAAATATTCCATCAGCCAGATACCGGATTCAAGACTTGACCACGATCTTTATTATGACCCTGACAAAAGTGCGGAAGATAAAACCTACACCACCCTTGCAGGACATGTAGACCATTTTGAGTTTGAGTGGGAACGGTTCGGGTATGCTGAAGGCAAAGAAAAAAGACTTTCCCGCAGTCAGAAAATGGTGTTGCAGACTGCATATAAGGCAGTTGAGAATGCAGGATTTCTGGGAGATGATAATCGCCTGGCCTGTGATGATCCTGCAAGAACTGCCGTTATTATTGCCACCTGCCTTTCCAATGAGCTGGGAAATGACCTTCAGCTTAAATACTGGTATCCACAACTTGTTTCCATGATGGAGAAAACAGATGAATATCAGATCTTAAGTGATGAAGAAAAAGAGGGAGTCAAACAAGCTTTAATGGAAGGCCTGGAAGGGGAGAACAAAGGATATGATCCTGTCCATGGCATGCTTTTGAACATTGAAGCCTCAAGGATTGCCCGGCACTTAGGTATCCGGGGCGCAAATTATGTCGTGGATGCTGCCTGCGCATCCTCTGTCACTGCACTTGACGCTGCAACAGATGAACTTTTGTCCGGTGAACACGACCAGGTCATTGTGGGTGGGGTAAATACCAATCTGACACCTGAAGCCTTTGTTGGATTTGCAAAAATGGGAACCTTGTCAAAGGTTGGGTCATTCCCTTTTGACGAGCGGGCTGACGGGTTCATCCTGGGAGAGGGTTCGGTTGTTTTTGTATTAAAAAGAATGAAAGATGCGATCAGGGACAAGAACCGTATTCTGGGTATTATCAATTCCATTGGTTCAAGTTCTGACGGCAAAGGAAAGGCCATTGCCGCACCAAATCCAAAAGGGCAGGTATTAAGCGTCAGGCGGTGTTTTGAAAATATCCGGCCTGATATCACCCCGGAAGATATCGGATTTATTGAAGCACATGGTACATCCACCACTATCGGTGATCAGGCAGAGCTTGAAACCTTGAATTCCATATATAAGAATGCCAGTGCCGGTATCAGTTCCATAAAATCTCAGATCGGTCACCTTTTAGGGTGTGCTGGATCAGCAGGGCTTTTAAAGGCATTATTAACTGTTAACAAAGGAATTTTGCCACCCAATGGTCGATTTGAAACCCTTTCAAAAAATCATGATTTAAATGGATCATCCCTGTTCATTGTAAAAGATTCACAAGAATGGAAACCTGAAGGCAGCACATCCAGAAAGGCTGCTGTTTCTTCTTACGGGTTTGGCGGTATCAACTATCATATTGTTGTTGAGCAGATGACCCAGAGTTACAAGCAGATTCCCCGGGATATTTTTACCAACCCTGCCTATGATTTTAATGATGACAGAATTGTGGTTGCAGGCCTCGGGGTTTTCCTTCCGGGTGCAAAAAACACAGAGGAGTTCTGGGAGAAACTTCAATCAGGGGAAAAACAATTGTCCCATATCCCGGCTGTCCAGTTTGACAATGATGCCTATGCAGATCTTGATAAAAATTCCAATTACAGGCTTCCCAAAGTAAATGCGGGTGTGGTCAAAGAACATAAGTTCAATAATTTGAAATACAGAATGCCCCCAATGATGGTAAAATCCATTGAAAGGGGACAGATCTTCGGGCTGGAAGCAGCCAGTGAGGCACTTGAAAGTTCAGGCCTGCTTGCGCAGCTGTCTGCCGATAATAAAGTCGGCGTCATTCTTGGTACCATTTCAGGAGAACGCCAGAGCAAAAATATTATCAGGGTCAGAAAGCAATTTATCGGCAATATCATTAAAAATTGTTCCAGGATTGATTCTGCAAAACTCAACAGACTTTCAAAACAGGTTGTGGAATTCATCCGGGATACGATTCCGGAGAACAATGAAGATACCACCCCCGGGCTTTTATCCAATATTATCTCAGGCAGGATAACCAATTATTTTGGTCTCAACGGGGCTAATTACGTGATTGATGCATCCTGTGCATCTTCCTCCATTGCCATAAGAAATGCAGCCAGGAATTTAAAACACAAAGATCTTGATTTTGTCCTTGCAGGCGGGGTCGACTGCAACCTGTACCCGGCAGTTCTCATGGCATTCAAACGCCTTGGCCTTTTGTCGGAAGGAGACTGTAACTTTTATGATTCAAGGGCTGACGGGTATGTCATGGGCGAGGGCGCAGCTATCCATATTATGACCACCTATAAAAAGGCCAGAGAGTACAATATGGAGATTCTGGGCGAGATCAACGAAAGCTCTGTGCGCTCAAGTGTGCCGGATCATCTGCTTGCTCCTTCTGAACAGACCTTTGTATCCACCATAAACGAAACCTATTATAAATCCGGGATCAGAAAGCAGGATATCAATCATCTGGATGTATTTGCATTTTCCAATATTTTTGGAGATATCGTTGAAAAGCAGGTGATCGAACATTGTTTTGACCATGAAATGCATTGTGGAAACGTTAAATCCCAATTTGGATATTTTAAAGCTGCCAACCCGGCTGTTGCTTTAGCAAAGCTTATGCTCATGAACAAGAAGAGGAAAATTCTGCCCGACTTTAATTATAATTCCGAGCATTCCATTTTAAATGACAGCACCATTTTAAAGCCTGCCCAACAGATGATTGTAAAGTCCAAAGGGCAGCCCTTCAGGTTTGCGGCCAATGTCAACGGTATCGGCGGTAATCACTGCCATATGATCATGAGCACATTGCCGGCCCGGCTTGAAAGCCAGGAAGAGGTTGTGGAAGCGGAGTTCAAGGCAGCAGCTGGAGATGATATCGTATTAATAGATCATGCTTACTCTGCTGATAATATGGGTAAAAAATTGAGAATGGTCGCGCTTCTTTCCGGACAGGGTGCCCAGAGAAGCCGCATGATGAAGGAACTTTTCAAAAAAGATGACCATATCAGAAAAATAATGGAAAAAGGCGAAAAGATTTTTGTTGAACAGCGTGGTTACTCTCTGCTGGAGTTGATGTTCGGCACGGATGATTCCATTAACTCAACACAGAATACTCAACCGGCAGTCTTCCTTTCTTCTGCCGCTGTTTACAGCCGACTGTCCCGGGAAGGATTTTCACCCGATTACTTCATCGGTCACAGTGTGGGAGAATACACAGCCCTTTTTTGCAGCGGCGTGCTTTCTTTTGACGATGCCATGCGTCTGATCATCAAACGCTCAGACCTTATGCATGAAGCCACGTTAAAGGTGCCGGGTAAAATCATGGTGGTATTTAAAAATGAAAAAGAGACAGGGCATCTGATCAGAAAAGCCTTTATTTCCAATATCTATATTACCAATAAAAATAGCGAAAAACAGACTGCTGTCTCAGGAAAGGCTGAGGATATTGATAAGTTCTGCACTTTTCTGACCCAGCAGGAGGTTTTTTACAAAAAGCTGAATCTTACAGGTGCCTTTCATACGCCGCTGTTGAAAGAGGCTTCACAAAAATTAAGGGAGTATCTGGATACGGTTACCTTTAATGATACCTGGTTTGGGAAAATTATTTCCAATACCACTGCAAGGCCATATCCTGAGAGGCCCGAAGATGTAAAAGATCTGCTGGCAAGACAGATTATCTCTCCGGTTGAATTTATTAAATCCATTGAGAATGTGTATATATCCGGCAGGACCCATTTTATAGAGATCGGTCCATCAAGGCTGCTGGTGAATCTATTGAAAAATATTAATATCGGAGAATATGCCACAGCTGTTTCTGTGGATGCGAAAACTGGAGAAATCAAATCATTTGAAGAGTGTAGAAAATATCTCATAAGCTGCAATGCAATTTTTGAGACAAAACCTGTCCCTGTAAGCGGTCTGAAAATTACCCCTGAGAATAGAGAGGAGTTGCCAAAAATAGAAATGTCTGAAGATTTTGAATCCTTTAAACAGAATAATCAGGAACTGGTCGATCAGATCCTTTACAAGGAATATCAGCACCAGAAACGTCAATCTGCTATTAATGCCATTGAAAGATATGATTTTAATACCAACAAAATATTAATTTCAGGTGTTTCTGTAGGGCTTCCGGGCAAAGCAAGGCGCGTGTTTGCTGCCGATAATTTTGATGCTATTCTCAATGGCGAAAACTTTATTGATTCCCTGACAGTTGAAGCCCAGGAGAAAATTATTGATAAGAATATCACCAAACTTTATAAACAGCCTGATGGTAATGCAAGATTTGTCCAGATCACTAAAGCTGAAGATGTGATCCATCTGGCAGGACAGTTAGGGTATTTTAACCTCAATGATGAATACGGCATTAAAGAACAATATGATATCACCATGGCTATAGGTATTGCTGCCGGGATTGAAGCCTTAAAAGACGCGAACATACCTCTTGTCATGCAGTATAAAAAGGTGAAAGACGGAAAGACCATGATTCCTGACGGGTTTGCTCTGCCCGAAGAGATGCAGGAAGAAACAGGGGTGATTATTACATCGTTATGGCCCAATGGCGAAACCCTGCTGTCAGAGTTTGAAAAATATTTTTATGAGAAAATGTTTCTTAAACCCTATGAAGAGTTTGAAAAAATTTATTATTATCTCATGGAGAAAATAAAAGATCAGGATATTAAAGAACAGCTGACAGAGTGGTTTTTCAAGGCAAAGTCAAGAAAACGGTCAGATTTTGGTCCTTACAAGTTTGACAGGAATTTTCTGGCCAATGCCTGTCCTCTGGGGTCTGCCCATCTGGCTCAGATTATAAAGGCCAAAGGTCCCAACACGCTGGTAAGTTCTGCCTGTGCTTCCACTACTCTTGCCATTGGTATTGCTGAAGACTGGATCAGGGTTGGCCGATGTAAAAGAGTGCTTGTGATTGGTGGTGAGAATGTGACTACTCCGAGTCAGAATCAGTGGGTGGGATCAGGATTCCTGGCACTTGGGGCCGCCACTATCAAAAAGAGAGTCTCGGAAGCAGCCAAGCCCTTTGATGAAGACCGTAACGGAACTATCCTGGGTTCCGGTGCTGTAGGTCTTGTCGTTGAAAGTGAAAGCTGTGCAAGGAAAAGAGGCATGAACGGCCAGTGTGAGATTCTTGGCACCCATATCGCCAATTCAGCTTTTCACACCTATAATATTGATGTGCCCCACATGTCCTATGAGATGAAAAAATTCATCAGTAAAGTGGAAAAACAAAATGGGATTGAGAAAGAAGAGTATGCAGACAAGCTCCTTTTCATGTCCCATGAAACCTACACTCCGGCAAGGGGAGGCAGTGCCGATGCTGAGGTAACTGTTCTTGAAACAACCTTTGCCGATCATTTGGACAGTATCTGCATATCCAACACCAAGGGATTTACAGGCCATACCCTAGGGGCGGCCATAGAAGATGTTGTACTGGTCAAGGCGCTCCAGAAAAGAAAAGCTCCCCCCATTGCAAACCTTCAGAAAATACCTGAGCATTTCAGAAAACTCAATTTTTCAGGCCAGCAGAAAATTAATTCTGAATATGGTCTTCATCTGTCTGCCGGATTTGGTTCTCATTTTGCTTTCATGTTTGTCAAACGGGTAGAGGAAAATCAGGTTGAAGGCAATGTTCGATATAAGAACTGGGTAAAACAGATCACCGGATCTGAAAATCCTGAACTTAAGATTATTGATAATACCCTTTGTGCTGTGGCCGGAGGGGAAGCCCTGCCGGTGTTACCAAAGAAAACAAGAAAAATTGTAAAACCGGCAATTACGATTCCTGCCATGCCGGCGGCGCCTGTCCCTGTTGCCGCAGTGAAAGAAACAGGCACGGCAGTTGAAACCAAACCTGTTGAAGAGACAGCCAAAGGCGTATCTGAAGGTGGCCCTGCTATTGAGCCTGCCATAAAAACAGTTAAGTCAATAATTGCCGAGCAGACCGGATATACTGCTGATATGCTGGAAGATGATCTGGATCTTGAAGCAGACTTGGGGATTGACACGGTAAAACAGGTTGAAATTTTTGCCAAGGTGGCTTCCTATTTCAGCTTTTCAGTACCGGATGATTTAAAACTCCGGGACCTGAACACCATTGCCAAGCTGGCCGACTATGTCGTTACAAAAACAGATACCCCAGTGATAGAAACAAAAATTTCTGCTCCTGATGTTCAGATAGATACCCCACCGACACCGGGAGCACCAATCCCCTCCACTGCCATTGATACGGTCAAGGACGTTATTGCCGAGCAGACCGGATATGCGGTGGACATGCTGGAAGATGATCTGGATCTTGAGGCAGATCTCGGGATTGATACGGTGAAACAAGTAGAGATTTTTGCCAAGATCTCTTCCCATTTTGGTTTTCCGGTACCGGATGATTTAAAACTCCGGGATCTGAACACTATTGCCAAACTGGCCGGGTATATCCAGTCCAGATCCGGTGTGCCTGTTGAAGCGGAAAAACAGGAAGACGCACCAAAACCTGCGCCTGCAGCGGTTGATGAGCCGGCACAGGGTGAGGATGCAACCGCTGTTGTTAAAGAGGTGATTGCCGTCCAGACCGGATATGCGGTGGACATGCTGGAAGATGATCTGGATCTTGAGGCAGATCTCGGGATTGATACGGTAAAGCAAGTAGAGATTTTTGCCAAGATCGCTTCCCATTTTGGTTTTTCAGTACCGGATGATTTAAAACTCCGTGATCTGAATACCATTGCCAAACTGGCCGAGTATATCCAGTCCAGGGCTGGAGCTGTACAAGCGCCTCAAACAGAAGAAGCGACTGCTGTGGAAAACAATGAAGTTCCACCGGT
The DNA here is from genome assembly GCA_019038815.1 of Desulfobacterales bacterium. Lineage (GTDB taxonomy): Bacteria > Desulfobacterota > Desulfobacteria > Desulfobacterales > Desulfobacteraceae > Desulfobacula. The sequence goes on from JAHOYS010000382.1 coordinate 14,995, forward strand.
AAGCGACATCACCATCCCTTTAAATGAAGATGATGAATTTCCTGATCCTGCATCACCCATCAAACGGCTGATTGTAAGGGTCAGAGAATCCCAGATTCCTGAACTTTCCAAAAAGGATTTTACAGGGAAAAAGATCATTGTTTCCCTTGACAGCCACGGGTTTGCCAAAAAAATTATCGAAAAGATAAAAAAGAAAAAAGGCGAAGTCATTACCATTGGCGGCAAAGGCGCCGATTTTAAGTTTGACCTGACCGATGTCAAAGCCACGGAAAAGAGGGTGGAAGAATTTAAAGAAGTCTATCCGGAAGTGAACGGGTTCATTCATCTGTCACCACTTGATTACTATTTTGACAGGAAAGATGGAAAAGGTGATTCAGATGATGCTCTCAATACAAGTATCAAATCCTTTTTTGTCATGCTTAAAGCTCTGTTTAAAACCCTTGATCAAAAAGAGAATATCATCGGGACAATTTCATTCGATTCGGTTGTATTTCCATATATGGAAGGCTGCGGTGATATCCATCCCATGTTTGCAGGACTTTCCGGCCTTTTGAAAACCGTGAACAAGGAGATGCCGGACACCATGGTCAAGGTGGTGGACTTTTCTTATAAACAGCCCAAAAAGAGCACGGGAAGGATTGCAGATATATTCTTAAATGAGCTTCTTTGCGATGATACAAGATGCGAGGTGGGATATAAAAATAAAAAACGGTATGTCCTCTCCATGAAGCCTTCCATCGCAGATAAAACGCAACAAATCATATCTGAGAATGATACCATGCTGGTTACAGGCGGAGCCGGCGGCATTACCTATGAAATCATTAAAAAAGTTGTTGAAAAATATAAGACCAACCTGATTATCCTGGATATCAATGATATTTACAGTACCGATCCGAAATATCTGGATAAAGCATCTACCGGGGCAGACCTCATGGGTCTGCTCAGAGAGGATATGCCCGGGGTAAAACCCGTTGAAATCAAACGTGCCCTTGATCGCCTGATGCGGGTTCGGCAGTCACTTGAAAACATTGAATACCTTCAATCTCTGGGTGTCAGTGTTGAGTATAATTGTGTGGATGTAACCAATGCAAAAGCTGTTAAGGAGACTGTGGACAAGTATGACAGGATCGACGGCATTTTCCATGCTGCGGGCATGGAAATGAGCCAGTTTATTCCTAAAAAAGAACTCTGGTCTTTTGAACTGGTTGTGGATGTCAAGGTCAAAGGCATGAGAAATCTTTTACAGGCCTTCAAAGACAGGGAGTATAAATACTTTTTTACTTTCTCATCGGTCACTGCCCGTTTTGGGAATGAAGGCCAGGTGGATTATACATCTGCCAATGATTTTCTCGGGAAGACGCTTTTCAGGCAGCAACAGCTCCATCCTGAAAGAAATTATAAAGTCTATGCATGGACAGCCTGGGACGGCGTTGGCATGGCAACCAATCCAACCGTGAAAAAGGTGCTGGAAGAAAGAGGCATCCAGTTCCTTCCAATGGAACAGGGTATCAAGTTTTTCATGGCGGATCTCCTGGATAAAACAGACTCTGAAATGGTATTTTCAGGCCTTGATTATTCATTTGACAGGGACGGTCTTCTGGGAGATCCTGAGAAAGTCCAATTTCCATTTCTGGGCGATCTGCTGGAAAAGACCCCTGCCGGAACTATCTATTCAAGAGTGCTGGACATGGACCGGGATGTCTTTCTCCATGATCATACCATGGAAGATGTGCCGCTTTTTCTTGGCGCAACCGGGATTGAAACCATGGCCGAAGTTGCAAGCTCCCTGTCCGAAGATAAATCGCATTTTGTTGAATTAACGAATTTTCAGATTCCTTACGGGATCAAGCTTTTAAAGGGACGTCCAAAAGAACTTCTGATTTCAGGAAACAAAGGAAAAGACGGCTTGTTTAACTGCAGGATAACATCCCAGTTTAAAAATCCCCAAGGCCTTGTTATGGGGGAACCCAAACTTCACTATGAAGGGGAATACAGGTTTGCCGAAAAGCTTTTAAAATCAAAAAAGATCAAGCTGCCGGAATTCAACCCGGTTTCCCGGAAAGATGATATTGAAACCCTGATATATAATCCCAAACGGCTGTTTATGTTCGGCCTTTTCAACACCATCACGGATATTAACTCCTTTGACGGTAAAATATTGATCACAACCGTGGAAGATAAAAGCCGAAAAGAGTTTTTTAAAGGGGTGAAAGATCCCAATTTTGTGGCTGCCCCCATCCTGCTTGACGCCATATTCCAGACTGGTGGATTACTTGAATTTTTTACCACCTCAAGGACAGTTCTGCCCTATAAAATAAAGTCCTTGAAGTTTTATAAGGCTGTTGAAAAAAATCGGGAATATTTCTGTATTACCCAGAAGATGGACTCAGGTGAAGAAACCAATACCTATAACCTGCAACTGGTTGATAAAAAAGGAAATGTTTTTATCGAAGTGGACAGTTTTGAAATGGTAAAGCTCAACCGCCTTGATCCTGAGGACAGGATAGTTGACCTGGTTGATTTTTCGTTTTCCAAGGCAAAGGTAAATTAAAAATAATACTTCTGCCTGAAATGCCAGGCAGAAGTATTATCAGTCTTTAAATCATAAATGCGGTTATCTTTTTTTGTCACCATACACATTTTATAGAATATTGTATAATAAATTTTTTTGAACTGGAGGTCATGTGGAGTCAATTGTCTTTGACAAAAAGGTTGCGATTGTAACGGGTGCAGGAGAAGGGATAGGAAGAGAATATGCACTGGATCTTGCAAAGAGAGGGGCATTTGTCGTGGTCAATGATATCGGCTGTGACCAGAATCAGGTCCGGACAGCAGACAAGGTGGCGGATGAAATAAAAAAAGCCGGTGGACGGGCAGTTGCAAGCTATGATTCTGTGACCACCATGGAGGGAGGCCAGAATATTGTTGACACAGCCATGGACCATTTCGGTAAAGTAGATATATTGATTAACAATGCCGGTATCCTGCGGGACCGGACATTTATGAAGATGACGGAACAAGAGTGGGATGATGTCATTGCCGTTCATTTAAAAGGAGCTTTTTGTGTTACCCGGCCGGCAGTAAAAATTATGAAGGAGAACAGGTACGGGCGAATTGTATTTACCGCTTCATCCTCGGGCATGTATGGAAATTTCGGCCAGTCAAATTACGGGGCCGCCAAAATGGGGGTTATTGGTATTATGAACACCTTGAAGCTTGAAGTATCCAGATATAATATTAAAATCAATACAGTGGCGCCCAATGCCGCCACCGGCATGACCCAGGGGGTTTTCCCCGACGAGGTGGCCAAAAGAATCAAGCCTGAATTCAACACGCCTATTGTGACCTTTCTGTGTTCTGAAGAAAACCGGGAATCCGGAATGATTTTTACCATGAGTGCCGGCTGGTTTGCCCGTTCTGCAATGGTTTCCGGTAAAGGCACCTGTATTGGCGATACAAAAAGACCGATAAAGGCAGAAGAGGTCAGGGATAAGTTTGATCAGATAAAAGATTTAAAGGATGCGCTTCCCTATGAGCATTGCGGTGAAATTTACAGCCTGGGAAAACCTTTGACCGGGAGATAAGGGATAAACTTTGACGGACTATGCATCTTTCAAATGCCTGCGATGCTCGTAGCTTAACAGCCGCCGTTATGTCCCCCGTCCCTAAGATAGTCCTAAGATAGCACTTGCATGTACCATTAGTTGTGCGTTATACTGTACAAAATTTATTTGAGGGGTGCAAAATGCAAAAGCTGCGAATTGATCAAGATATAAAACCACTATCTGAAGTCAGAAAAGGTATGGCAACGTATATTAAACAAATCCATGAAACCAGAAGACCTTTGATTATTACTCAAAGAGGCAAAAGTGCTGCTGTACTAGTTGATGTTCACGAATTTGAAGCTATGCAAGAGAAGATTGACCTCTTATCCGATATTCACTCTTCTCTAAGTCAATTGGAAAAAGGTGAGGGAATCAACCATAGAGATGCTAAAAATATGCTACTTGAGCGAATTTCCAGATGAAAATAATTTGGTCTCCATTTGCTATAAACAAAGCATCAGAAATAGCTGATTACATCGCTCAAGACAAACCTTCTGCAGCCAAACGATGGATAAATGAGGTGTTCATAAAAGTTGAGCAACTTAAATCCTCCCCTCAAATTGGTCGAGTTGTGCCTGAAATTTCGGATAATAAGTTTAGAGAGCTTATCTATGGCAATTACCGAATCATTTACCGTATGGAAATAAAACAAATTTCAATTTTGACTATTCGACACGAAAAACAAATATTACCCATAGATGAAATCAAGACATAACCGCCGCCGTTATGCTTGAAAAGGAGATAAATTTGAAAAAGATAAATTTGATCGAAAAATTTTCTTTATTTACCAATCATTGGGAGCCAAAAATTGTTGGTGAACTTAATGGGCAGTATGTCAAAATCGCAAAACTAAAAGGTGAATTTGTATGGCATCAACATGAAAACGAAGATGAATTGTTTATGGTTATTAAGGGTAGCCTCACCATCAAGTTGAGAGAGAAAGATATTTGTTTAAGTGAAGGAGAATTCTTCATTATTCCAATGGGGATTGAGCATATGCCAGTAGCAGAAAAAGAGGTACATGTCCTAATGTTTGAACCCAAAGGAACTATAAATACTGGAGATACAGAATCAGAAAAAACAATTGATTTGCTTGAAAAGATCTAACGAATATTATTCATTATTGAGTTCCTGGTAATTTGCAAGAACCGGCTTTTTTAAAAAGTGATGATCTGGTACCCCTTTTCAATAAAACTTCCCATGGAAGGATGACCTGACATGTCACCGATGAGGGGAATTCCCTCCTTTTCAATCTCTTTTTCAACTTTAAGCTTAATGGAGCACGCTTTACAGGCTGCATGCAGGATACCAAGTTTTTTTGCTTTTTGGTAAAGACTTGAAAGAAAATGATCCGGTCTGGCCATCTCGGGAACGAGTTTCACTGCTTCGCCTTCTATGACAATCAATCCTTCCAGGCCACGTTCATGCAGTTCAATACCATTGAGGAGGACATGGATAAAGCACAGGGGGTCTCCCCGGAATGCAAAGAGCACTGTTTTTTCATTTTTCATTTTTATACTCCTTAATTTATTCAGTGGTTTGATGGATTTATTTGATTATCATGTTTTCCGGTAGACGGACAGCCACAACATTTCCAGTCGCACAGACTTTATTGTTTGCCAGCAGTGTTGCATCGACCGCCACTTTTTTGCCTTTTACTTCAACAACCCTGCCACGAATTTCAAGTTCCACGCCCAAAGGGGTTGGTGCAAGGTAATCTACTTTTAAAGATGCCGTAACAAACCGCAGGGCCGGTTCTGTATCCATATCCCTGCCCTGGGCCTGATAGGTTGCAGCAGCAGCAGTTCCCACACAATGGCAGTCAATTAAAGATGCAATCAGACCGCCATAAACAAATCCCGGGATGGCAATATGGTGCTCATTGGGAAGGAACTTAACAACACTTTCTTCTCCGTCCCAATAACTTTTTATCTGTAACCCGTGCTCATTCAGTCTGCCGCATCCGTAACAATGGCTGAAATCATCTGAGTAATAATCTTGAAATGCTTTTTGAGTCATTTTCTATCTCTCCCAACGTTGTAAACAGTTTTCATTTAATAGTGCAAAGTTTTATTTTTCTTCTACCTGCTGGTTGAACATATGAACATCCTGCTGCGGGTAGGGGATACTGATGCCTTCTTTATCAAATGCAAGTTTGATTTTTTCTGTTAAATCAAAATAGGTGCCCCAGTAGTCATCTGTTTTTACCCAGGGCCTGACAACAAAGTTCACACTGCTGTCGGCAAGCTCAGACACAGCAATATTCGCTGCCGGTGTTTCCAGAACCCTGTCTTCTTCCTGGAGAATTATATTAAGAATATCTTTTGCTTTCTTAATATCATCGTCATAGCCGATACCGATTACAAGATCTACTCTTCGTGTATCATTGGCTGTTACATTGGTGATCACGTTACTGGTAATGCTGGAATTTGGAACAATTACTCTCTGGTTGTCCGGGGTATTTAATGTAGTATTAAACAAGGCGATGCTGACAACGTTTCCGGTGACACCACCCACATCAACAAAGTCCCCGGTACTGAAAGGACGAAATAGAATCAGCATAACTCCTGATGCAAAATTGGATAAAGAATCTTTCAGGGCAAGACCGATGGCAAGGCCGGCAGCGCCAACAATAGTAAGAAAGGATGTGGTATTAATCCCCAGTTGCCCTGCAACGGCAATAATAACGACCACCAGGAAGGTATAATAAATGATGCTTTCAAGGAAGTTGATCAGGGTTTTATCAACATTGTTTTTTTCAAGAAGTTTTGTGACCAGTTTTGAAAGTTTACCGGCCAGCCATTTTCCAATAAAGAATATAAGAATGGCGGCAATTAATTTAACTGAATAAGTAGTCAGCCAATAGGTTATGATTTCAACAATTTTGTCAATATCAATGTTATTCATTATTAACTCCCTTCAATAAAATGATATTTGGATAATAAGGCTGCCGGAAAATTAATATACACAAGGCAATAACCGGCAGTCTGTAACAAAGGATCAGGGCAAACCTGTCAGAGGATTGCTTCATCCAGGGTTCTTTTTTTAACATGGTACAATACGGATTTCAAAAATTCATCCATGGAAAGTCCCATCCTGACCTTGCCGTCAAGAGTTCTGACAGCAAGAGTTTTGCTTTCTTTTTCTTTATCTCCGATGGTGATGATCAACGGGATATAGTTTAACTGGGCATCCCTGATTTTCTTTTTCAGGGTTTCACTTCTTCTGTCAAGTTCGCATCTGATTTTACAGGTTTCAAGTTCGGATTTGATCTGGTCTGCATATTCCAGCAAATCCTGGTTGATGGGAAGCAGGATGGCCTGCACAGGTGCCAGCCACAAGGGGAATTTTCCGGCAAAGTGTTCCACAAGGATACCGAAAAATCTTTCCAGAGATCCATAAATAGTGCGGTGAACCATTATGGGTCGATGCTTTTCATTATCTTTGCCTTTGTAAGTTAAATCAAATCTTTCCGGTAAAGCCATATCCAGTTGGATTGTTCCGCATTGCCAGGTTCTGCCTAAAGCATCTTTGATGTGGAGATCGATTTTAGGGCCGTAAAATGCACCGTCTCCTTCATTAATAACGTATTCCTGGCCATAGAGTTCCAGCGCAGCCTTAAGGCCGTTTGTAGCCTCTTCCCATTGTTCATCCGAGCCAATGGATTTTTTGGGCCGGGTGGAGAGTTCCAGATTAAAATTCAGGCCAAACCTGCTGTAAATCCTCTGGGACAGTTTCAATACCCCAAGGACTTCATTGTCGATTTGATCCGGTGTCATGAAAATATGGGCATCATCCTGGTGAAATGCGCGAACCCTGAAAAGACCTGAAAGTGCTCCTGAAAGTTCGTGCCTGTGAACCAGGCCGATTTCACCGGCTCTTAACGGGAGATCTCTGTAGGAACAGGCTTTTGTTTTATAAATCAGCATGCCGCCGGGGCAGTTCATGGGTTTTATTGCATACTCTTCATCATCAATCACGGATGTATACATGTTTTCACGGTAGTTTTCCCAGTGACCGCTTTGTTCCCATAATTTTTTGTTGAGCATGACAGGGGTTTTGGTTTCCACATAACCTGCATCCCTGTGTTCATCACGCCAGTATTCAAGCAGGGCATTCCATACCTCAACGCCCTTTGCATGGAAAAACGGCATACCCGCGGCTTCATCGTGAAAGGAGTAAAGATCCAGTTTAGTGCCAAGTTTCCGGTGATCCCGCTTTTTAGCTTCTTCAATCAGGTGGAGATACTTGTTGAGCTTTTTTTTATCAAAAAACGAGATGCCGTAAAGCCGCTGGAGCTGTTCTCTTGCCTGGTCCGCTCTCCAGTAGGCACCGGATATTTTCAAAAGCTTGAAACCTTTGATCATGCCGGTATGGGGAATGTGGGGTCCCCGGCAAAGGTCTATGAATTTGCCGTTCTGGTAAAGGGATATTTCTTCGGCTTCGTCAAGTTCATTGATGAGTTCAAGTTTAAACGGGTTGTCCTTGAATATGTCAAGGGCCTCCTTTTTTGAAACAACTTTACGTTCAAATGTGGTCTTGGATTTGATGATTTTTTTCATTTCCGTTTCAATGGCACCAAGATCATCTTTTGAAATTGGATCCATATCAATATCATAATAAAATCCGTCTTCTACCACAGGACCGATGGTCAGTTTTGCATCCTTATAAATATTTAGCACGGCTTCAGCCATGACATGGGCCGAAGAATGTCTTAAGATATCGAGTCCCTCATCATCTTTGGCAGTTATGAAACTGATGGCAGTATCTTCTTTGACAGGCAGGTTTAAATCTTTAAGCTGCTCATCAATGCGCATTGCCACACAGTTTCTGGCAAATCCGTCTGAAATACTTTTGGCAACATCCATGCCTGTGGGGATATTTTCAAAGCTCTTTATACTATTGTCCGGAAATGTTATGTTGATCATCTTGTTTTCCATTGTGTTATGTTGTCAGTTAAATGTAAAATATGAATTTTAGAAGAAGTGGTGTAAACAATCAAGGGAAAAAATATTGAATTACAAGTTTATTGAATCGGATGCGGAACTAAAAAACATCTGTGATGCACTTTTAAGTGAAAAAATGATCGCTGTGGACCTGGAAGCGGATTCCCTGCACTGTTTCAAGGAAAAAATCTGTTTGATCCAGGTTGCCACGGCAAAAGAGGCCTTTTTAATTGATCCGTTTAAAATCAAAGAAATATCCCCGTTTTCAAAGGTACTTGAAAATGAAGATGTGATTAAAGTATTTCACGGGGCTGATTTTGATATCAGAAGTCTTGACAGGGATTATCATGCACGGGTGAACAACCTGTTTGACACGGAAATTGCCTGCCGGTTTTTAGGTGTCAAAGAACGGGGGCTTGCAGCCCTGTTAAAACAAAATTTTAACGTAAACGCAGATAAAAAATATCAAAAGGCAGACTGGGCAAAACGTCCGCTCAAACAGGGGATGATTGAATATAGTGTTGGGGATGTGGCATATCTTACAAAGCTGCATGATATTATTCATCAAAAACTTGTGGCAAACAGGCGGTTTTCCTGGGCTAAAGAAGAATTTGAAATACAAGAACAGGTCCGATATGAAAATAATCATGCTTTACCCTTATTTAGAAAGGTTAAAGGCGCCGGTAAAATAGACAACAGGAGTCTTGCAGTACTTGAGAATTTATTGCAGCTCAGACTTAAAATAGCACAAAAAAAAGATCGGCCTTTATTTAAAATTTTGTCAAACTCTTCTTTAATGGCCATGTCCCACACAAAACCTGTGACAATTGATCAAATGGTGAAGACAAGGGCAATAAGCCCAAGGCAGACAGAGATGTATGGCAAGCTTTGCGTGGAAGCTATTGTCAAGGCAGTAAATCTTGATAATAAGGAATTGCCGTCATATCCGAGAACCAGAAGACCGAAAAAAGATGTCATAGTTCAGGAAAAGATCAAACACTTGAAAAAAATGAGAGAAAAACTAAGCCACTCAATTGGGATTGAACCCGGTTTTTTATTGAATAATACAATAATTGCTTCCATTGCTTTTAAAAGTCCTGCAACATTAAAAGATCTTTTAAAGATTGAACATGTAAGGCAATGGCAGGTGGAGACGATCGGCCGGGATATTATTTCAACCCTTGGGTATTAATGATGGAGAAAAATATGGAACTTGATTTTATTAAAATGGAAGGCCTTGGCAATGATTTTATTATCCTGGATGACCGGGATGAAAAGATAGAACAATATGAACATTATCCTGTCCTGGCAAAAAAGCTTTGTTCAAGGCACTTTGGCATTGGTGCAGATGGTATTATTCTGATTCTTGAGTCCCTGGACCATGATATTAAGTTCAGGATATATAATTCTGACGGCTCGCAGGCACAGATGTGCGGAAACGGCATACGGTGTTTTGCTAAATATCTGTATGAAAATAAGATGATTCTCCAAAAAAAGATAAGGGTGGATACAAAGGCCGGAACCGTTGTTCCAGAGGTGATCACCGACGATAAGGATAAGGTTAACTCGGTAAGGGTGGATATGGGAGAACCTGTTCTTTTCTGCAGGGATATTCCATTTGAAAACACAAATGAGAAAGCCATTGAAGAACGCTTGATGGTCGGGGACAAGGAATATCATATTACAGCAGTATCCATGGGAAATCCCCATGCAGTTGTTTTTGTAGATGATGTGGAAAAAGTGGATATCAAAAGGATCGGTCCATCAATTGAAAACCATGAAAGATTCCCGGAAAAGACCAATGTTGAGTTTATTGAAGTGATAAACACCGGGGAATTAAAGATGAAAGTATGGGAAAGGGGTGCCGGGATTACACTGGCATGCGGCACAGGTGCCTGTGCCGCTATTGTTGCCGCCCATCTTACAGGCAGGGCGCAGGAAAATGCCATCGTCCATCTTGATGGCGGAGACCTTGATATCCACTGGAACAAAGAGACAAATCATATTTTTAAAACCGGTCCTGCCACCCTGGTGTTTGAGGGCCGGATCAGGATTTGATTGAAAAATTTAATTTGCTTTGTGCTTTGAATACGGGCGGACTGCAAACTCACTATTTCGATTTTTTTTGATTCTTCAGTTTGTAAATTTATGTGTTGTCCAGCACTTCGCTGCCATCTGTTCTGGGACCCACAAAAACTACCAGGTAAATATTACAAAAGTTGAGATTTTGACAGGAGGATGTTTACACTTCATTGAAACTCTCGACCCAAGTATCAAGCTTCTCCATGATCGCATTGTAGGTTTTCTGTGAAATCTCCGGGAGAGAACCTCCTAATGCCTTTGAAGCCATTTGAAATCCCTCATCGATGGCTGCTTTCATTTCTTCCAGCTTTTTAGAGTCATTCCCAGCCAGGGATATCGCAAACTGTACAATGCGATCCGAGGTCTGTTCTACACCTAAGTAACCATTTTCAGAAATCAGGTCTTGGGCTCCCTCAGGTGTAAGATCACTAAAATCTATGGAAGTATTTTCCGAAGCGATCTGAGTGGTTACACCCTGCTCTTCTAATATACTGCTGAGCAACTCATGTAACGAGTTGTAATCATATCCTGATGACCCGGACTTTTGAGGGATTTTATAGGTTTCCAGTTCGATCTGGTTCTGGTTCAGAGAAATCTTGTCTTCTGACATCCATATTTCCTGTAACCGCTCCATTTTTTTCGGAGCTGATCCATAGCGATTTTGATTTGGTTTCATCATCCTAACTTGCGGGTTCATGTTGCTTATGCTTTCAACCATACTTTTCTCCTTGTGTATCAAATACCAGGAAATGTCTTCCAAGATGATATTTAATATATCGGAAGATTAACAGAAAAACTTTAAGATAAAATAAAAAAATTCTGAGTTTTTGTTGTGCCCGCCAGGATGTGGAGATTATTCATTAATAAATTTATAATATCAACGATTCAGATGTCAGGGATGCCACGGTATCAACCTTTATTCCCAGTTTAAAATGGTTGGAAAGCTCACTCAATTGCCTGTGGCAGGACAGACAGGCTGTAGCAAGATGGGGGAGACCCGTGGCTTTCATCTGGTCTGCCTTGGGTTTTCCTGTAATCATTCTTTTGTTCTTGCTGGTGCTGTCCTGGAGTATGCCACCACCGCCGCCGCAGCAGACACCGTCTTCTCTGCTGGGTATCAATTCCACAACTCCTTCGCAGACCATGGAAAGCAATTCTCTCGGGGCATCATATCCCCCGGATTTTCTGCCGATATTGCAGGGATCATGGTAAGCAACTTTATAGGGATGCACACCCGGATCAAATTTTAAGAGCCCTTTTTTTGCATATCGGAGGATGAGTTCAGGCATACTGACCACTTCAAACCCGGGTTTTCTTCCGATAATATCTTCCAGAAGGTATTTAAGTGCATGGTATCCATGGCCGCATTCTGAAAGCACAAGGGTTTCAACACCTAACTCTTCGGCCGGTTCAACCACCATCAGGGCCATTTTTTTTGTAATATCGTCATTACCCACAAAATATCCCCAGTTGGTCACATCGGTATGATGGGCAGACAGGGTCCAGGTTTCTTTTGTGGCATAAAAGAGTTTTGCCATGGCCGTTAAATGAAGCAGGTTGATACCAAGCTCTCTCGGGTTGGGAAGATAAAGAAGTTTTGTCCCTTTAATATCATGGGGAATTTCAGCTTTTGGGTCATCCACTTCATCAACAAATTCTTCGCTGACCCATTCAACGGTTTCCACAAATTCTTCTTTGGTCAGGGCGTTGACATCTCCTAACTCGATGCGGTTTTTAATCCCTGTTTTAATATCTTTTGGGATATTGTCATCTGCAATGACAAGACTTCTGGCTTTTCTGACAACTTTGTCCATGGTGATGCCCATGGGGCACCCTTGTGTGCACCGGTTGCACAAAAGGCAATCCCATAGCATATTGCTGTTTACAAGCTGTTCATCAAGTCCCAGGGCAGCCATGCGGATAATCTGGCGGGGCAATGGGCCCCCTTCTCCATCAAACCAGGTACATCTGGAGTTACAGGCACCGCAGGTCAGACATTCAGAAATATTGTCCCCCAGTTCAAACTGGTTCAACATTTTGTACAGGTCAGATTTTTTATTTATTGTTGCAGTATTCATATTGATTTTCCTTTGTCTTCATGCCTTGGAAATAATGTTTTCAAGTTTTCTGGTTTCATTGGCAGCTATGGGTTCCCATGCCACTTTTGCGGCATCCATTCCCGGAATGCTTAACACTTTTCTCACGCTTGCATCGGCAATATTACTGCCTTCAAGGGATCTGCAATTGTCTTCGTGGCAACCTGCGACAATCACTTTTGATGCACCGTTTAAAAGGGCCTTAAGAATTACGTCACTGCTGATTCTGCAGGCACAGGGAATAGGTATCAGGGTTATATTATCCGGCAGCGTAAGTCTGCCGGCTGCAAGGGCAGACGAGCGTTCGCAGGCCAGAATAACCATTTTGTTTTTTTCGACTTTTTGAGCAATTTGATCATTGGCAAGTGTTTTTGATTCAATGGCATAGGCCGGGCAGTTGGACACACAAAGATGGCATGAAAAACACGAATCCGCTACAATCTGGGGCCTGTTCTTTTGATTCATGACAATAGCCGAGTGGGGACAGATCCGGATACAGGTCAGGCACTGGGCACACATCTCCTGATTGATTTCAACTCCTGTCTCAACTGCGGGCAGATCAAAAGACTCAGTTGCAAACTCGGATAAAATTTCATTAATTTCATTATTCAGGTCATCTTTGTCTGTTTCATCATGACAGGTCCCGGCAAAAAAGATACCTTTTCGAGGGGATCGGGTCAGACGGTGACGGATGTTGGCAGATTGTAAAAAGCCTTCCCTGTCAAGGGACTGGCGCAAGAGTGCAGCCGTATCTTTAAATCCTGCCGCAGGTGTCAGGTTCGGCGGAAGGACAAGGCAGTCACAATTGAGATTCAGCTCAATGGACGGCAGCGTGGCCTCTTTGAGCTTGATCAAGAAACCATTGCCTGAATCCTCAAGTTTTAAATCTTCACAGGCTTCGAACCTGAAAAAATTGACCCCCTGCTGCCTTGCAGTATCATAGATCCGCTGGCCCATTGCACCGTGAACCAGCATCTTGTTCATTATAATGGAAATATTTTTTCCCAGAGCCTTTACTTTGACAGCCGTCTTAAGGGCGAGTCTTGCAGAATATTTAAACTCGGGGCCAAAATAATCCAGCATGATGATACTGGTATCCGGACAGGTATCAGGCGTTTCTTCAACCATTTGAGAGAATGCATCAAGGCTTAAGGAAGGATTTGTGAGGCTGTCCAGCCGGTTCAACGATTGTTCCGGCTCAACTGCAGCAATAATAGCTGCGCAGGTCAGATATTGTTTTTTATTTTTTGATTCATAATAGAGTGAAAAGCTGCCGGCTGTACCACTGATGGAAATAATCCTGCGGTCATTTTCAGGATCTGTCCCCGGTCCGAACAGATATGTGTGATATCCTTTTGAGGAAATTATCCGGGCTGTCCTGTCTGCCTGGATACCCTCTCCAAACACTGCAATATTCAATTCCTTTTTTTCGTTCAATCCAAGGTCATCCATGATTTTTGCTGCTGCAATCCGGCCTTCCTGTTTTGAGGTCAGAATATCTTTAGGGCCGTTGGCACAGCCTGCAATTACTACATCCCTTGAAAGAGCCGCCTGATCAGTATTGAAAAATCCCCATGAATTGGATTTCAGATCAAGTATGCCGGCAGTTGTTTCAAGAGTTGGAGAGGGCTGCATGCCAACGGATAGAACAATAAGGTCAAAGGCTCTGGAAACCCTGGACAGGGTTTCTTTATCTTCTACCACAATGTTCAGCATCTTTGTCTGATTGTCCTCAAGGATCTCGGCAGGAACTCCCTGAACCAGGGCAATATTTTTGGAAAGTGTGTTAAACAAAGACCTTATCTCTTTTCCAATAACCTGAAGATCCATGTGGAAAAGTGTGATGTCGGACTCAGGGTAAAGATGGGTAAGTTTGCCGGCATGGCGCATGGATATCTTGCAGCATACCTGGGAACAATAATCCTTGCCCAGTTCACGGTTCCTCGAACCCACACACTGGATAAAGGCAATTTTCGGATCAGGTTTTCCATTAAAATACCCGGAAAGTGTCTCCTCTTGCAGTATGGTGTTCAAATCAGCCGTGGTGATCACGTTTTTATATTCATCATAGTGAAAAGAATTTATCTGAACAGGATTAAAGGGTGAAAATCCTGTGGCCATGATGATTTTTTCCACACTGAACGTTTCTTTATCTTCCAATATCACCTCATAGCCCTGGTCTTTCTTGTTAATGGCTTCAACAATGGTATCAAGGTGTGAAATAACATTTTCCTGTTTTTGAACCTGATCTGCCATTTCAATACTGAGGCAGGCACCGCAGTTTTGACAGGTGTCGGTTGCCATACAGGCCCACATGGCGGCATGTCCGCCAAGGACACTTTCTTTTTCCACCAGGTGTATGGCAACATCCTGATCAGCAAAGGTTTGCGCTGCAGCCATTCCTGCAACCCCTCCTCCTATAATCAGGATATTTAAGGTTGTTTTTTTCATATATTCCTCCAATATTCATCAATACTGGTTTTGTAAAAATTAAATGGTAAACGGGTAAAACTACAGCAGAGTCTTAACATATTACAGAATTAAAAAAAATGAATTAAACCAACTTTTCAGGCTTGGTATTGATTATCTAAGCCGCAGCTAAAAGGGACGAGGCAATGATAATGATAGTTATTAAAAGGGCGATAAGATCTTTTTGCGGGAATTGAACGGTTCTGTTCAAAGGAAAGAAAATAATGCCGGAGGCAAGCCCGCAAAGAAATCCAAAGACATGTGCCCAGACATCTGTATTCTCTCCCTGGCTGAACATGCCGACAAGCACGGTACCGGCAAGTATAGGCACAAGGCTATTGAGGCGAAACGGCTTTGCCTTTTGCGTTACCTGGAATGCTGCAAGAAGACCTGCCGCCCCCATGATGGCTGTTGACGCTCCAATGGAAAGGTGGGCGGTTTTGTAAAGATGGGCATTGATAAGATTGCCAAGGGTGCCGGCAACAAGCAGCATAAAAGGTCCCACACCAAAACCTGCAAGGGTGATCACGGGTGCCCCGAAAATGAGCATGCCTGCCATATTCCCTGCAAGGTGGCGGGCATCTGAATGTAAAAGCAGGGCTGTAACGGCTCTGTATGTCTCTCCCTGGAGAATAAAAAGGGCGGATGCCCCATATTTGAGTATCATGTCTTCATGGATATGGTATTGCAGACATAATGCATGGATAAGCCAGAGCAGTCCCATGATGGAAAAAGCAGTATATGATTTAAATGAGGATATGGGGATTTCCTGTAACTGCTGCTTGAGCCTGAAAAACTTATTTTCCTTATAATAGGTCTCAACTATCCAGAGAGCTTTTTCCATGTCAGCATGATTTACAAGGATATCAAACGATTTGTTCTTTCGCTCAACCCGGGTTTCAATGTTTTGAGACGTCAAAATCAGGATGATTAAATCAGTCTTTTTGCTGGAAAGACCGGCAAATAATTTTTCTAAATTTTCGTTCACAGGCTAAAGGGTCTTGACCTTTTAAGTTAATGATTTTAATACAATAAAAAAGTAATCCATAATTTAAACGTATATATGAATACCAGGGGAAAATAAACATGCAAATAATAAGATTTGAAAGTGATGACAATAGAATCTATACGGGTTGTGACTTTGATAATGAGAGTGCATCTGTTTTTGAGGGAGATATTTATGCTGATTTTTTCAATACAGGGAAAAGAAAACCGATTAAAAAAATTTTAACACCCATCTTACCCAGTGTTATCTTTTGTATCGGGTTAAATTATAAACTGCATGCCAAAGAGACCGGGATGGCATTGCCGAAATATCCGATAGTGTTTATGAAAAATATCAGTGCAGCCGCAGGCCACCTGGATAATGTCAGGATTCCGGCCTCCTGTGTAAAAATTCCGGAAGTGGATTATGAGGTTGAGCTTGCCGTGATAATCAAAAAAAATACAAGGAATGTCTCACCGGAAACGGCGCTTGATCATGTTCTGGGATACACCTGTGCAAATGATATATCCGCCAGGAGATGGCAGAAGCATAGCGGCGGAGGGCAATGGGTAAAGGGGAAAAGTTTTGACACCTTCTGTCCCTTTGGTCCCTGGATTGTGACAACCGATGAGATTGCAGATCCTAATAACCTTGATATTGAATGTGTGTTAAACGGGAACACCATGCAGAAAAGCAATACCAGTGACATGATTTTTTCCGTGGCGCAGATTATTTCATTTCTTTCTGAATCAACCACCCTGGTGCCGGGAACGCTTATTTTAACAGGGACTCCAAGCGGGGTGGGATTTGCCAGAAAACCACCAGTATATCTTAGCCCCGGGGATATATTGGAAACAAAAATTGATAAAATCGGTGTGCTGAAAAATCATGTAACGCTTGAGAAAGAATAAACAAAAACGCCCGGGATGATGGTCTCACCATCCCGGGCGTTTTTATGATGAATCAGATTAGATTTTAATCAAAATCTAATTGTTATAATAGCATCCATTCCCCTGGCCCTGAAAACCTCTCTGGCCGCCTCTTTTTGAACCTTTGCCGCAGCCTTTGCCAAAGCCTTTACCCATGCCGAGTTCAGGTGAGATTTTTTTTGCAGCCAGCCGAAAGTCGATACCTTTGTCTCTTACCTGTTTTTGAAGATCAGTGAGATCCTGGGATAATTTGTCAAGTTTTGCCCTGTCAGGATCAGATGTCTGCATGAGCATTCTCATTTCCTGCTGTTTTGCAAACTTTGCAGATCTCAGCTCATAGGTCTCATCAATGAATTTCTGACGCAGGGTGTTCAGCTCATCTCTTTGTTCCTTGGACAGGTCGTTGAGGGCGCTTTGCCCCCCATATCGAGGACAGTCCTGATTAAAGCCTGCACCCATTCCCCGGCCTTTTCCGGGTCCCCATGCAAATACGCTTCCTGATACAAGTGCAACCATGAGAAGTGAACTGATAATAATAATTGATTTTTTCATAATAACCTCCAATTTAATGTTTAGTTTGTTAATTGATCGTTTTGATCATTGTTGAAACATAATATAGCAAGGGGTGTGCCAAGAAGAAAAATATTTTTTAACATATTGAATTTATA